>NZ_QRMX01000003.1:0-197933 GCF_003472805.1 Acidaminococcus sp. AM05-11
GTAAGGCATTGGCTGAGAATGGCGTAGAAATTGCCGCTGCTGGTACGTTCCTGAGATAAGTTCCCATACGGAAAGGAAGGATGACAATGGACTATAGTGCCATGAAACCCCAAGCAGTTCGCCAATTGATTCGGGAAGGCAAGATTGACTATTTTACCAGCGGCATGTGCAAGGGGTATGCCCAAGCCAACCTGGTAATCCTGCCCAAAGAACTGGCTTTTGATTTTCTGCTGTTTACTACCCGCAATCCCAAGCCCTGTCCCGTTTTGGACGTAACGGAAGTGGGCAGTCCGGAACCCAAAGCGGTGGCTCCGGGAGCGGATCTGCGGTATGACATTCCCAAGTACCGGATTTACAAGAAAGGGCAGCTGGCAGCTGAAGTTACCAATCTGGATGGATATTGGCGGGATGACTTGGTGGCCTTCCTGCTGGGCTGCAGCTTTTCCTTCGAAGGTCCCATGCTGGATGCAGGCCTGGATGTACGGCATATTACGGAAGACCATAACGTGCCCATGTACATTACCAATATTCCCTGCACCCCAGCCGGCGTGTTCCATGGTCCTATGGTAGTTTCTATGCGGACCATGACGCCCAAGGCAGCCATCCGGGCCATTCAGGTTACCAGCCGGATGCCCAATGTTCATGGGGCGCCCATCCATTTTGGAGACCCGGCAGCCATTGGCATCAAGGATATTGCCAAACCGGATTTCGGTGATCCTTCTACCATATACGAAGGGGAAGTACCGGTGTTCTGGCCCTGCGGGGTAACCCCCCAGGCCGTAGCCATGGCTGTAAAGCCCGATTTCATGATTACCCATGCACCGGGCCACATGTTCATTACGGATGTATTGAACGCTGATTTGAGCATTTTATAAAAATAAAGAAAAATAGAGAGATCAGACAAGACCAAATGAGGGGAACTTACCATGAAAAAAGAATCTAACCTGAGCGTATTGCTGGGGGCAGCGTTTCTGATGGCCACTTCGGCCATTGGACCGGGCTTTTTGACCCAGACCACCGTTTTTACCGGCCAATTGGGAGCCAGCTTCGGCTTTGCCATCCTGGCCATGATCATCATTGATGCCATTGCCCAGCTGAATGCCTGGCGCATTATTGCCGTAGCCAAAAAACCTGGACAGGATATTGCCAATATGGTGTTCCCAGGCCTGGGGTACTTTGTTTCTGCCCTGGTGGTTGCCGGCGGTCTGGCTTTTAACATCGGCAATCTGGGGGGTGCAGGGCTGGGGCTTAACGTGCTCTTTGGCATCAGTCCTATCGCAGGTGCTCTCATTAGCGGTGCTTTGGCCATCTTCATCTTCCTGAGCAAAGAAGCCGGGAATTTGATGGACAAGTTTGCCCAAATTGCTGGGGCCGTGATGGTGCTCCTGACCATTTATGTGGCGGTGATTTCCAACCCTCCTGTAGGGGAAGCTATTAAGGAAACCTTTGCTCCCAGCCATATTGACCTGATGGCTATTGTAACCCTGGTAGGGGGCAGTGTAGGCGGCTATATTACTTTCTCTGGCGGCCATCGTCTGCTGGACGCAGGCATCTGCGGGGAAGAAAACCTGCCGGAAGTGAACCGGAGCTCTCTTATGGGTATCGGTATTACCAGCCTGATGCGGATTTTTCTGTTTCTGGCAGCCTTGGGGGTTATCAGCCACGGCTTCAAACTGGATCCTGCCAATCCCCCGGCTTCCGTATTCCAACTGGCGGTAGGGGATGTGGGCTATAAAATCTTTGGTATTGTCATGTGGTCCGCTGCCATTACTTCTGTAATTGGCTGCGCTTATACGTCAGTTTCTTTCATTCGTACCTTCAGTGAATCCCTGAACCGGAACTACCGGTATTTGATTATTGCCTTTATCGTTTTCTCTGCTGCCATTTTTGCTTTCATTGGCCGTCCGGTAACGGTATTGGTGGTGGTAGGCGCCCTGAACGGGCTGATCCTGCCTATCGTTTTGGGCTCCCTGCTTTTGGCTGCCCGGAACAAGAAAATTGTGGGAAATTATCAGCACCCCAAGGTTTTGATTGTTTCTGGCTGGTTGGTATTTTTGGTGATGTTGTACATGGCTGCCAATACGGTGCTGAAGATGTTTCCTACCCTGTTTAAATAAGGAGGCCGTACGGTTATGACCAAGGCTGAAGAATTTTTGGCAGCGGCAAAAATTCTCCCGGTGGGGGAAGCTGCCTTGATGGTTTCTTTTGGGGATGTGATTGCCCCGGAGTTGCTGAACTGCTCCCGGGCCTTGACCCAAGCCCTGGAAGAGAATCCCTTTCCAGGTATTTATGAGTTTGAAGCGTCCTATACGGGCGTGACTATTTTTTATAATCCTCTGGTGCTGGCTTCCCAATCAGACCTGCCGGAAGACCCGGTGCTGTCCAAGGGCTTTCGGGAGGCTGCCAAATGGGTACGGAATTTATTGGACCAGCTGGTGCTGACGACCAGCGGAGAAACCGAAAAGGTGCGGATTCCTGTCTGCTACGGCGGGGAATTCGGGCCGGACCTGGACTATGTGGCGGAATACCACCATATGACGCCGGACGAAGTGGTGAAAATCCATACCAGCGGTGACTACCTGGTGTACATGATTGGTTTTGCTCCCGGTTTCCCCTACATTGGGGGATTGCCGGAAGCCATTGCCACCCCTCGCCGAGATACGCCCAGACTGGTAATTCCCAAAGGGACAGTAGGTATTGCCGGTACCCAGACCGGGGCTTACCCGTTGGAAACCCCTGGTGGGTGGCAGCTGATTGGCCGGACGCCCCTAGAACTGTTTCGGCCTCAGGATCCGGAGCATCCCAGTGTGCTCCAGGCAGGGGATAGAATTGAATTTTACAGCATTACGCCGGAAGAGTATGCCGAGATTGCAGCCAAAGAGAAGGGAGATGCCGTACAATGAACATTCTTGTGAAGAAAGGCGGCCCTTTGACGACCTTGCAGGATCTGGGGCGGTATGGCTACCAAAAATATGGGGTACTGGTCAGCGGAGCCATGGACTCCTTGTCCCTGGAATTGGGCAATCTACTGGTGCAGAACAAGCCGGGGGAAGGGGCTCTGGAAATGAACATGGGCGGGCCCGTACTAAAGCTGCCGGCAGGGCTGGTCTTTGCCCTGACGGGTGCTGACCTCCAGGCCAAACTGGGCGGTGTGCCCGTGCCTATGAACCGGGCCATTTATGTAAAAGAAGACAGCACCCTGCTTTTTGGCATGGCAAAAACGGGAACCCGTGGTTATCTTACCGTAGCTGGGGGCTTTGACGTGCCACTGGTTATGGGCAGCAAAAGCACCTACCTGCGGGCTAAGCTGGGCGGAGTCGGAGGCGCACCCTTAAAGGACGGAGAAGAGCTGGCGGTGGGAGCGCTGATGGAAAGCCAAAAAGCCTTTGCCGCAGAGCTTTCCAAACAGGGAGGCAAGGCCTTCTCCAGTATGGGCTGGTCCCTCCCTAATGGAGGCGTACTGGAGCCTGGCCCCATTCGGGTAGCGGAAGGGCTACAGTACGACTGGTTTACGGAAGAGAGTTACAACATCTTCTTTGGCCGGCCTTACACCATTACGCCCCAATCGGACCGGATGGGGTACCGGCTGTCCGGGGAAGAACCTCTTACCTACAAGGAAAAGGGCAAGTCCCTGATTTCTGAACCGGTAACCTTCGGGTCCATCCAGGTACCGGCGGACGGGAATCCCATCATCCTGATGGCGGACCGGCAAACCACCGGGGGCTATCCGAAAATTGGCCAGGTAGTTCAAGCAGATCTGCCCCGGCTGGCCCAGCTGCGCCCGGGAGAAAAGCTCCGCTTTAAATTGGTGACACTGACAGAAGCGGAAGGAGCGTTGGCCAAGCAGCGGGAATTTCTAAAAGAAGCGGCCTTGATGACCGCTCGGTAAGATTTTTGTTCATATGGTATAATGCAGTGAGAACTGCAGTAGTAAAACCTTGCCCTGCAGGAGTTTCCTGCAGGGTACTTTTTTGTAAAGGAGCAAAGCGATGGCACTGGATGTAACGCAATATTTGGCGGATTTGGCGGAGCTGGTGGGTCTGGAGTCTTTTAGCCGGTATCCGGAAGGAACGGCCAAGGTGGCGGCCTGGCTGCAAAACCGCTTGGACAAGGCGGGCTGGCAAACGACCCTGATTCCCGTTGGGGAGGAAGTGGGACCCTGTCTGAAGGCGGTATGGGGTCGGGAGGACCACTATGATGTAATTCTTTTGGGCCATATGGATACGGTATTCCCCCCGGGCACGGCGGCCCAGCGGCCGTTTTCTACGGAAGGGGACAAGTTTAAGGGTCCTGGGGCTTCGGATATGAAATGCGGGGACCTGTTCATGGTATATCTGGCGGAGCTGCTCAGTGCGGAAAAGGCCAAGGGCAGTGTCTGCCTGCTGTTTAACCCGGACGAAGAGATCAGCTCCCGGTTTTCCCGGCCTATTATAGAGCGGGAAGCCCAAAAGGCGGACCATGCACTGATTATGGAATCGGCCCGGCCCAATGGGGATCTGGTCAACGAACGGAAGGGCATTGCCAAGTACCGGCTGACCTTCCACGGAATTGCTTCCCATGCGGGGGTAAACCCGGACAAAGGCGCCAGTGCCATTAACGAATTTATCCGCTGGGGAGAAAAAATTATAGCTTTGGCCAGCCCAGAAGCAGGCACCACGGTGAATATTGGCCTGGTGAACGGCGGCACTGCAGCCAATGTGCTGGCGGCAGAATGCACCTGTGTCCTGGATGTGCGGATCAAGACCCTGGCAGAGGGGGAGAGAATTGACAAGGCCCTGCGGCAGCTGCAGGCTGCTCCCTTTGACAGTCGGGTGAAGGTGGACGTGGACGGCGGGGTAGCCCGGCCTCCCATGCTGCCTACGGAAAAATCCCTGGCTTTCTGCCGGCAGGCGGAGCAGGTGGCTGGGCATCTGGGGCTGCGTTTCCACTGGCAGGCAGCCGGGGGCGGCAGTGACGGCAACTTTACCTCTGCCCTGGGCATTCCCACCATTGACGGGATGGGTCCTATTGGGGGAGATGGCCACGCCGTTACGGAATACGGGCTGATTTCCAGCCTGGAACCCCGGTTTGCCTTTCTTGCAGCGTTGGTGAAAACGCTGCTGACGGAGTAGGAGGCGGGTATGCGGGATACTTCTTTGGTTTACCCCATTGATGCCCAGGGCCGGGTACTGCTGGGCCGGAAGAAGCGGGGCATGGGCGTGAACAAATGGAACGGTTTCGGGGGCAAGCTTGAACCGGGGGAAACCCTGCGGCAGTGTGCCGTCCGGGAACTGTGGGAAGAAAGCGGACTTACGGTCCGCCCGGAGGATCTGGAGCTGGTGGGGGATATTTATTTTGACCAGCCTTCTGATGGAAACTGGTCCCATGTGGGCATGGTGTACTTTGTCCGCCGTTGGCAGGGGCAGGTCCGGGCAACGGAAGAAATGGAGCCCCGGTGGTTTGCGGTGAAGGATCTGCCCTATGAGGAGATGTGGGAAGCGGATAAACGCTGGCTGCCTCTGCTGCTTCAGGGAAAACAGCTCCGGGGCACGGTGCAGTTTGACGAGGACTGCAACCACGTAATCCATGACGTGTATGCGGAGGTTCATCTTGACCCCGGCAAGTAACTGGCCCCAGCTGCTGCTGACCTGGTTTGACCAGAACCGGCGGGACTTGCCCTGGCGGGAAAAGAGCCCCCGGGATCCCTACCAGGTGTGGGTATCGGAAATCATGCTCCAGCAGACCCGGACGGAAGCGGTCAAGGAATATTTTGCCCGCTGGCGGCAACAGTTCCCAACGCTTCAGGCCTTGGCCCAGGCCAGCGAAGAACAGGTGCTTCGGGCCTGGCAGGGGCTGGGCTACTACAGCAGGGCCAGGAACCTGCACAAGGCGGCCCAGCAGGTGCTGGTCCAGTACGGGGGACAGGTGCCCCAGGAGGAGAAAGCCCTGCGCAGCCTGCCGGGGATTGGAGCCTATACTGCAGGGGCCATTCTGTCCATGGCCTACGGGCAGAAAATCCCCGCCGTGGACGGAAATCTGCTGCGGGTGCTGGCCCGGCTGTACGGGGTGGACGAGGATATTGCCGGCACTGCGGGGAAAAATACCCTGACCCGGCTGGCTGAAAAGGCCATTCCCGGGGAGCGGCCAGGGGACTTTAACGAGGCCATGATGGATCTGGGCGCGGAAGTCTGCATTCCCCGGCATCCCCGCTGCTCTCTTTGCCCCCTGACAGGGGTCTGCCAGGCTAGAGCGGAAGGCCGGGAGGAAGAACTGCCCGTCAAAAGCAAAAAAGCCCCCCAGAAGGTGTTTTATGCAGCCTGTGCCCTGTGGGAACAGGAGGGACGGTACCTGCTGCACAAGCGGCCGGAAAAGGGCATGCTGGCGTCCATGTGGGAATTTCCCATGGTGCTGGAGGCCGCGGAATCGGCTGCCAAGGCAGGGCTGGAACAGCTGCTGGGAGGCCGGACGGAAGCAGCCGTGTGGAGCCACAAGCACGTATTTACCCACCAGATTTGGCTGATGACCGGGTATCTATTGAACGGCAGCCAGGTGCCGGAGGGGGAATATCTTTGGCTCAGCCCTGAAGAATGGCAGCGCCTGCCGCTGGCCGGGCCTCACGCCAAGCTGGCGGAGAAAATCTGCCAGGGGGAATTGGCTCCGGTACTGGAATTTTAAAAGCCGAAAATAAAACAGGAGAAACCGCAAGTCCGGTTTCTCCTGTTTTTTTATTCCTTTTTCTTTTTGAGCAGCCGCCACAGGGTGGTACGGCTGATGCCCAGCCGCCTTGCTGCGGCACTTTGGTTCATATTTTCTTCTTCCAGGGTTTTCTGGACCACGGCCTGGATAAGCTGGTCCAGGGTTTGGTGGAGGGGCAGGGGCTGCCTTAGGGATGGCCGGAAGATTTCTTCCTCGTGCCGGAGCAGCTGCCGGATGGTGTGGGCCCGGATCCAGGGCGTCTCCGTAGAAAGTACAATGGCCCGGCGCAGCACCTGGCGCAGCTGGCTGGTGTTTTGGGGCCAGCTGTATTGGCACAGGAGGGTTACAGCCTCAGGATCCATGCCCACCAGTTTGGTATCGTATAGGTGGTTGTGGTGCTGGAGGTAGAGCAGGGCGTAGTTCAGGATTTTGTCCTCCTTGTGGGCCAGGGACGGCAGGGGGATGTGGAAGACCCGGAAGGTTTCCCTCAGGACGGTAAGCCTTTCCTGGAGCAGAGGATCTTCCGGGCTGCCGGTCAGCTGAAAGTACAGCCGGCCGGTGGCGCTGTAGCGGGCAGCGGCCAGTTCATCTACCAGCAGGGTAAATAGCTCCGGTGCCAAGCCTTCCAGATTCCTAAAGCAGAGGGAACCCTGCTCCAAAAACAAGGGAGAATGGGGGTCCGTGCAGAAATGGAGAATGTCCTCCTGGTGCAGCAGCCGGCAGTCCAGCTGCAGCAGGGGCGTTTGGGTGCGGCCGCTTTTTTCGTAGAGCTGCTGGCAGAAAATGTCCCCTTCTGTGCCGGGGGCCCCGGTAATGCACAGGGGCTGGACGCTTTTGGCCATTTCCAGGGCCTGTGTCCAGGCGGTCGGGGAAACAATCTGCAAAAAATTGGGCAGGCCCCGCTGCTCACTGTGGCCGGAGGAGGCTTCGTAAAAGGTTAGATAGGGCGGGGTCCCGGACTGGGTAAAGAAGCGCTGGGGCTGGATGAAAAACAGGCTGTAGGGGGCGTTCCGATAGTGGTGGCGCTGGGCCCTGATTTCAAAAAAGCCCTCCGGCAGTTTGCGGTACACGGTTTTGTCCCCTTCGGTGCGGATTGCAGGCAGCAGCCGCCGGCAGAAGGTTTGCAGTTTGTGCAGGTTCTTGGGCAGGTCGTCGTAGAGCAGCTCTCCCGTTTCGTCATAACAGAGCAGGTGTACGCCCTGCCGGCTGAGTCCGGCATGGAACAGGGTGTTTTCGGCGGTGGCCCGGCGCAGATAGGTGGTAACCTGGGTGACCTGGGTCAGGGCCTCCCGGACGCTTTCCCGGCCGGAGGTCAGCAGGACATTCTGCATGCCCAGTTTCTCCGCATATTCCACGGATACGGCGTCCCCGATAATCAGAGTGTAGCCCATTTCCTTTAACTGGGTTACTTTTTCGGCAGCATTATGCCATTGGTCGATATTATAAATGTCAAAATGCAGCTGCAATACGTCACAGAGCACCCGGGCCGAGTTGGCAATATTTTCGTAGGACAGGATGGCGGCCTTCCCCTGGTAGTGTTCCACCAGCTTGATGATGTGGAGCAGGTCGTAGTAGGAAATGGGGATGCCGAAAACCGGCAGGGTGGTGTTCTTTTCCACTTCCATTTTGGTACCGCCCCGGGACAGGACGGCATCGTAGTTTTCCAGGTGGTGCTGTTTCAGTTTTTCTACGCCTTCATAAATGGTGCCGACTTCCACCGTAACCTGGAGCTGGGGAAATTCTTTGGCCGTTTCCAGGATTACATGTTTCAGGGCTTCATAGGGCGCAATGGCCAGCAATTGGATTTTATGGTTCATAGGGATTCCTCCTGTTTCATAATGTAACATATATACAAGCAAATTACAATGTTCTGAACAATTTAAAAATATGTTTCAGATTTAAACGATTTTTGGATTTTGTATTCTTGAACCATTTTCCTGCACTTGTTACAATAAAGACGTCAAAACGGACGAAGGTCCGAATTCAGAGGGGGTATCAGAATGAATGCGGTTATTCATGTAAACAGCAAGGACAATTTGGTCACCTGCCTGCGTCCCATTGCCAAGGGCGAAACCATTACGTTTGAAGGCAAGGAGTACACGGCCACCAGCGACATTCCCAAGTTTCACAAAATGGCAGTAGCAGAAATCAAAAAAGACGAGTACTGCTACAAATACGGCCAGATCATTGGGGAAGCCCTGACGGATCTGCATCCTGGCGATTATGTACACGTACACAATCTGGCCAGCACCCGCGGCCGCGGCGACTTGAAGGCATAAGGAACAGGGGGAGCTATCATGAAAATTTTAGGCTATAGACGTGAAAATGGAACTTTCGGCGTACGGAATCATCTGCTGATTCTGCCCACCTCCGTGTGCGCTACGGATACGGCTGCCAAAATTGCAGCTCAGGTACCCGGCGCTGTGTATGTAAGCAATGAACATGGCTGCTGCCAGATCGGTTCCGACCAGGAACAGACCGAACGCACTTTGGCCGGCTTTGGCATGAACGCCAACGTAGGCGCTGTACTGGTGGTAGGTCTGGGCTGCGACGGTATTCAGGCTGATGACCTGGCCAAACGGATTGCCGTTACGGGTAAACCTGTGGACGCCATTACCATTCAAGGCTGCGGCGGCACCCTGAAAGCAATTTCCCGGGGCGGGGAAATTGCCTGCGCCATGGCTGCCAAACTGTCTACCCAAGTACGGACCGAAGGGGACATCAGCGAAATCATTCTGGGCATGGAATGCGGCGGTTCTGACCCCACCAGCGGTCTGGCTTCCAACCCCTCCATCGGCTATGTGTCCGATAAGCTGTGCAGCCTGGGCGGCAGCAGCATCCTCAGCGAAACCACTGAAGTTATCGGGGCTGAACACATCCTGGCCAAACGGTTTGTGGATGCGGATCAGCGGGAAAAATTCCTGACCATGGTGCATAACGTGGAAGAACGGGCCCTGAAACTGGGCGAAGATCTGCGTACCGGCCAACCTACTCCGGGCAACAAAGCCGGCGGCCTGTCCACCATCGAAGAAAAATCCCTGGGCTGCATGTACAAAGCAGGGACGGAAGCTCCCTTCATGGGCGCCCTGGATTATTCCGAAATGCTGCCTCTGGAAAAGAAAGGCCTGTATTTCATGGATACCCCGGGCCAGGATATTGAATCCATTACCGGCATGGTAGCCGGCGGCGCTACGGTAGTTGTATTCTCCACCGGCCGCGGCACGCCTACGGGCAGCCCCATTGCTCCGGTCATCAAGATTACGGGCAACACGGATACCTACAACAATATGCCGGACAACATTGATGTGAACGCTGGCAAGATCATTACCGAAGGCGCAACCATCAAAGATATCGGTGAAGAAACCTTCCAGCTGCTGCTGGACGTTTGCAACGGCAAGCTGACCAAGGCAGAAGCCCTGGGGCACCGGGAGTTTGGTATCTACAAAGTATCTGGCACATTCTAAGCAAGGACGGGGGCTATTATGAAAATATTACAGACTGTAAAGAAATGTCCGGGCGGTTTGATGATTGTTCCGCTGCTCTTGGGTGCCCTGGTGAATACCTGCGTTCCTGAATTTTGGGTAATCTTCAAAGGGACCTTTACTACCTACTTATGGAAAACTGGCGCCATGCCGCTTTTGGCAGCTTTCCTGTTCTGTAACGGGACAACCATTGATGTGAAGCAAGCCGGAACCACCCTGACCAAAGGCGTTTTGCTGACGGCCATTAAGGTGTTGGTGGGCATGGGTATCGGGGTAGCGGTCAGCTATACCTTTGGGGAAGCCGGTATCTTTGGCCTGGCACCCATTGCCATTATTGCCGCCATTGCCAACTCCAACGGGGGCCTGTATGCGGCTCTGGCTGGGGAATACGGCGATGCCACCGACGTAGGCGCTGTTTCCATCCTGTCCATCAACGATGGTCCTTT
This sequence comes from Acidaminococcus sp. AM05-11, assembly GCF_003472805.1. Classification (NCBI taxonomy): domain Bacteria; kingdom Bacillati; phylum Bacillota; class Negativicutes; order Acidaminococcales; family Acidaminococcaceae; genus Acidaminococcus; species Acidaminococcus sp. AM05-11. Next base: position 10,604 of record NZ_QRMX01000003.1, read on the forward strand.
CTTCACTTTGCTGGCTCTGGGGGCTGCAGGCTATGCAGTTCCTGTTGAAGTACTGATTGGCTGCGTAATCCCCATTGTGGTAGGCTGCATTTTGGGCAACCTGGACCCGGATATCAAGAAGTTCTGTGAACCGGGGGCCAGCCTGCTGATTCCTTTCTTTGCCTTCCCGCTGGGCGCTGGCCTGACCCTGACTTCCATTGTGAAGGCCGGCCCTGCCGGTATCCTTTTGGGGGTTGCCTCCACGGTGCTCACTGGTCTTGCCGGGTACGCAGGCTACAAACTGATGCATTACAAACATGCCGAAGTCGGTGCCGCCATCGGTACCACCGCAGGCAACGCTGCCAGCACGCCGGCGGCTGTGGCTGCTGCTGGGGTTATTTCCACCGCTCTCAGCGATGCGGCTACGGTACAGGTTTCTGCCGCCATTATTACCACGGCTCTCCTGTGCCCGCTGCTGGTCACTATGCTGCATAAGCATGAGATGGCAACCCATCCGGAAGATTACAAATAAGCCTAGGGCTGGCTAAGCCTTGGGGCTGTATCAAGAGGTTTCGTTGATACAGCCCCTTTTCTTTGTAACCCGGCAAAAAGGGAGCAAAGGATTGCACGAAGGGGAGAAAACCCCTACAATAGGAAGAGCAAGTACTCCAAACAAAGGAAGCGCACAAAAGAGGAGCTGAAACTATGGAACTATTGATTTTGGCCGATGATCTGACGGGGGCCCTGGATACCGGCATCCAATTTGTAGATGAAGGGGCCAATACCCGGGTGGTGCTGGATCCCCAATATCCTTTGGAAGCCCTGGATCCCCAGGTACAGGTCCTGGTGATTGATACGGAATCCCGGCATATTCCTCCCGCCCAGGCTGCGGACCTGGTCCGTTCCATTACGGAACAGGCGGTGGCCCTGGGGGTGGCCTGCATCTATAAGAAGACGGACTCCGGCCTCCGGGGAAATGTAGGCGCGGAATTGGGCGCTCTGCTGGACGCTAGCGGCAGTACCCAGCTGCATTTTATTCCCGCTTATCCCAAAACGGAGCGGACTACAGTAGACGGAATCCATTATATTAAGGGAGTTCCCGTGGCGGACTCGGTGTTTGGCCAGGATCCCTTTGATCCGGTGAAGTATTCCCGAGTAGCCGATGTGCTCCATACCCAGACGGATTTTACGGTGCATAGCGTTGGTCTTCGGGAAATGGCCGGGGAGCAGCCCGGCATCCAGGTGTACGATGCCGTGACCCAGGAGGATATCCTGAACCGGGGGCTGGAACTGAAAAAGTTGGGACGCTTAAAAGTCCTGGCTGGCTGTGCCGGTTTTGCTTCGGTGCTGGCCCGGCTGATGGAAATTACCGGGAAGCGCCCGCCGCTGCCCAAGGCCGAAAAAGCGTTTCTTCTGGTCTGCGGCAGCGTGAATCCCATTACCCGCACCCAGGTAAAGCAGGCAGTGGACAGTGGAAGGATGGTGTATTATCCCTTAAAACCCGCCCAAAGCCTGACCCCAGGGTATTTTGCCACCCCGGACGGCGCCGTGCTTTTGGACGACCTGGCGGAGCAGCTGAAACAGGGCCGGCAGTGCCTGGTGGATACCAATGATATTCCCGGAGAAGAACCGGTGGAAGCCTACGCCGCCGATCGGGGCCTGAACCTGTCCGATGTGCGCAGCCGGATTCCGGAGGATATGGGGGCCCTGATCAAGGGCTTGCTGGACCGGCAGGTCCGGACTACCCTGATGGTAACCGGAGGGGACATTCTCATGGGCTTTGTACAGGCTCTGGGAACCTACGAGATTACCCCTATTCGGGAATTGTTTACCGGCACTGTGCTGTCCACAGTGCAGCTTGATGGCAAGACCCAGCTGCTGATTTCCAAGTCCGGGGGTTTTGGAGACCCGGATGTGATTCTGCGGCTGTTGGATACCCTGCAAACCACGACGAAGGAGGAAAAATAAATGCAAGAAAAACCCATTGTGGCCATTACCATGGGAGATCCTTTTGGCAACGGCCCGGAAATTACCGTAAAAGCTCTGCACGACCTGAAAATCTATGAACAATGCCGTCCCCTGGTGGTAGGCGATGCGTCCTGCATGGAATACGCTTTAAAGGTGGCGGAAAAGGTCAGCGGTTTTACCCTGAAACTCCATACCATCAAAGACGTAAAGGATGCCCTGTTCCAATATGGCACCATTGACCTGATCAGTCTGGATCTGGTGAAACCGGAACAAATTCCCCAGCACGAAAAGGACGGGAAACCCGCTCCCTTTGGGGTGGGGGCCTGCGCCCTGGGCGGGGAAGCTGCCTTCCAATACGTAATCAAGGTCATCGACCTGGCTATGAAGAATCAGGTGGATGCTACAGTTACCAACGCCCTCAGCAAGGAAGCCATCAATATGGCAGGGTACCATTACTCCGGCCACACGGAAATCTACGCCGAATATACCCATACCCAGCATTACACCATGATGCTGGCCCACGATAACCTGCGGGTGGTCCACGTTTCCACCCACGTCTCCCTGCGGGAAGCCATTGAACGGGTAAAGAAACCCCGGGTGCTGGAAGTCATCCGGATTGCCGATGCTGGCTGCAAGGCTTTGGGTATTGAGAAACCTAAAATCGCCGTAGCTGGTCTGAACCCCCACTGCGGGGAAGGGGGCCTGTTTGGCCGGGAAGAAATCGAGGAAATCCAGCCCGCCATTGATGAAGCTATGGCAGAAGGCATCTGCATACCGGACGGCAAGCCCACTCCGGCAGATACAGTGTTCTCCAAGGCACTGGGCGGCTGGTACGACATTGTGGTCTGCATGTACCATGACCAGGGCCATATTCCCCTGAAGGTCAAGGGCTTCGTGTACAACCATGAACTGGGCCGCTGGGATGCAGTGGCCGGGGTCAACATTACCCTGGGCCTGCCCATTATCCGGGCCAGTGTGGACCACGGCACCGGCTTTGGCCATGCAGGCAGCGGCAATGCCAACGAGCTGAGCCTGGAAAACGCCATTTCCTATGCCATCCAGCTGGGCATTCACCGGAAAAAACAAGCCTGATTGGGTAGTTTCAAGGAGCGGAGGAGAAGAAAACTTTTCCTCCGCTCCTTCTTTTTGCACTTCTCGTACAAACTGACTGTACAGTTCTGTCAAAGGGGCCGTTCTGTGCTATAATAAAACTTATCAAAGTTTCCTATTACCAGGCAGAAAGGAATTGATTGCGATGAATGAATCCGACCGCAACCCCAATAAAAGCAAGCAATATTATTATATTGCTGCCATCTTGATCATCCTGATCATCAATACCATCATCACCCCGCTGTTTTTTAAACCCCAGGTGCATGAGGTCAGCTATACCAATTTTCTGAGCATGGTGGACGAGGGAAAGGCCTCCAAGGTGGAAATCACCAAGGACAGGATTGCCCTGCTGTGCAATCAGGACGGAAAAGAACAGATTTACGTTACCGGCCGGGTGGACGACCCGGAACTGGTGAGCCGGCTGGTGAAGGCCAAGGTGGAGTTCTCCCAGGTGATTCCTAAGGAAGAATCTCCCATTACCCGGTTCTTCAACAACTGGATTTTGCCCTTCCTGATTTTCATGGTAATCGGCCAGCTGATTATGCGGTATTTGGGCCCCAAAATGGGCGGGGGCAATATGATGAGCTTTGGCAAAAGCAACGCCAAGGTGTATATCGAAGCCCAGACCGGCACCACCTTCAAGGATGTGGCTGGCCAGGACGAGGCCAAGGAAGCCCTCCAGGAAATCGTCAACTACCTGCATAATCCCTCCCGGTACACGGCCATTGGTGCGGTGATGCCCAAGGGCGTATTGCTGGTAGGACCTCCTGGGACTGGTAAGACCCTTTTGGCCAAGGCCGTAGCTGGGGAAGCCAAGGTACCGTTCTTCTCCATTTCCGGCTCCGAGTTCATTGAAATGTTTGTGGGCATGGGCGCCGCCCGGGTTCGGGACCTGTTTAAGCAGGCCCAGGAAAAGGCTCCCTGTATTGTGTTCATTGATGAAATTGATGCCATCGGCAAAAAGCGTGACAGCGGCCAATTTGGCAGCAATGATGAACGGGAACAGACCCTGAACCAGCTGCTTTCCGAAATGGATGGGTTTGACGGCAGCAAGGGCGTCATCATTTTGGCCGCCACCAACCGGCCGGAAGTGCTGGATAAGGCGCTATTGCGGCCGGGGCGTTTTGACCGGCGGGTACCGGTAGAATTGCCGGACCTCCAGGGCCGGGAAGCTATTTTGAAGGTCCATTCCCACGATGTACGCATGGATCCCCAGGTGGACTTCCACACGGTGGCTCTGGCTACCAGCGGGGCCTCCGGTGCTGAACTGGCTAACATTGTCAACGAAGCCGCCCTTAGGGCGGTGCGGATGGGCCGGACGGAAGTGACCCAGGAGGACCTGGAAGAATCCGTGGAAGTGGTTATTGCCGGGGCCCAGAGAAAGGGTGCGGTGATTTCCCAGGACGAAAAGAACGTGATTGCCTACCACGAAATCGGCCACGCCCTGGTGGCAGCTTCCCAGAAAAATTCTGCCCCCGTTCACAAGATTACCATTATCCCCCGTACTTCCGGAGCCCTGGGCTATACCATGCAGGTGGATACCCAGGAAAAGGTGCTCATGAGCCGGAAGGAATTGTACGAAAAGATTGTTACCCTGACCGGCGGCCGGTCCGCCGAAGAAGTGGTGTTCAACCTGGTAACCAGCGGCGCCTCCAACGATATTGAGCAGGCCACCAAGCTGGCCCGGGCCATGATTACCCGGTTTGGCATGACGGATGAGTTCGATATGGTTGCCCTGGAATCCGTGAATAGTGCCTATCTTAGCGGGGATACCTCCCTGGCCTGCGCACCGGAAACCGCAGCCAAGATTGACGAAGCCGTGTTCCAGCTGGTGAAGAAGGCCCATAAGGAAGCCCGGGAAATCCTGGAAAGCCGGCGGGCCAAAATGGACGAGCTGGCCCAGTACCTGCTGAAGAAAGAAACCATTACCGGGGACGAGTTCATGGCCATCTTAAACGGCAACAACCCGGATGCTCCGGCAGAAGCAGAAACGGTGGATACCACCGCCACAACAGAAAGCTAAGCAAGAACCGTACCCTGGACAGGATTTCCTGTTCAGGGTGTTTTTTTTCGCTAAGAAAATTCAGATTGTTTCTTTCAGGGCATTTCTTTATAATAATTGTAAGAGGGTGTTTAGCTGAAGGAGGAAATGGTATGGAACATGAAAAGGGGAGACCCAGTTATATGACAAGGCCCTTTATGGCTTTGTCTGCACTGAATTTTTTGCTGTACGGGATTTTTTATCTGCAAATGATGGTGGCGGCAGCCTACACCATGGATATTTTGGGAGGAGCACCCTGGCTGGCGGGGATTGCCGCAGGCTGCTTCCTGCTGTCAGCCATGGTGGCCCGGCTGTTTACCGGCCGCTACATAGAACAACTGGGGAAGAAGCGGATGATGGTCTGGGGGAGTCTGTTCTACATCCTGGTGGTACCCCTGTACTATTTTGTGACCAACGCTCCGTTTTTTATTACCCTGCGGCTGCTGCACGGCCTGGGGCTGGGGGTATCCACCTCGGCCATTGCAACCATCGTGGTAAATCTTTTGCCTCCGGAACGGCAGGGGGAAGGGCTCAGTTTCTTTTCCCTGAGCACCACCCTGGCTATGGCGGTAGGACCCATGTTGGGGATGTATCTGTACGCCAACTACAGTTTCCAGATGATTCTCCACGCTTGTATGATACTGGGAGTCTTGAGTGCTGTGGTTCTGCTGACCGCCAAGATTCCGGATTTGACGGTGGATCCTTCCAAACTGAAGGATTTTGGCAAGGGGATTTCCGGACTCTTTGAGAAAAGCGCCCTGCCCATTTCTTATATCAGCATTTTAATGTACTTTGCCTATTCCGGACTCAGCAGTTTCCTGGCATCCTATGTGAAGGTGATTCATCTGGTTCACGCTGGAAGCCTGTTTTTCCTGGTGTATTCCATCTTGATTATTGTTTCCCGGCCGCCCATGGGCCGGCTGTACGACAGGAAGGGCGCCTATGTGATTATCCCCACGTTTTTGGTTTTCTCCCTGGGGATGCTGCTTTTAAGCCAGGCCCGCTGGGAATGGATGCTGCTGCTGTCCGCCGTCTTTATTGGCTTTGGCTTCGGAAATTTTTCCACCCTGGGCCGGGCTATTGCCGTTCGGGGGCTGCCGCCCCATAAGCTGGGAATCGCCTCTTCCACCTACATTGCCGTGTCCGAATTGGGAACGGGATTTGGCCCCTTTATCCTAGGTCTTTTGATTCCCTTAACCAGTTTTCGCGGGGTGTATGTATTCCTGGCTTTGGACATTTTGGCAGCGCTGGGGCTGTACCTGAAATGGTATGGCCGGAAATATTAGACTGAAAATATACATATTATAGAAAACCTGTATACCTCGCAGGAAGGATTTGATAAAGCGGTGGCGAATATAGTCTGTATCATCAACTTTCTGTATCATGAAGGAGGACAAACGTATGAGTAGATTTACTTTGCCGAGAGATATTTACCATGGCTACGATGCCATGGACGTTCTGAAAACCCTGGAGGGCAAACGCGCCATCATCTGCACTGGCGGCGGTTCTGCCAGACGGAATGGTTCCTTGGGGAAAGCCGAAGCTTACCTGAAGGAAGCCGGCATGGAAGTGAAGATCTATGAGGGGATAGAATCCGATCCTTCCGTGGAAACGGTACTGAAAGGTGCCAAGGTTATGGAAGAATTCCAGCCGGACTGGATTGTGGCCATCGGCGGCGGTTCTCCCATTGATGCAGCCAAGGCCATGTGGATCAAGTACGAATATCCGGAAATCACCTTTGAAGAAATGAGAAAGGTGTTCGGCCTGCCCAAACTGCGCAGAAAAGCCCACTTTGTAGCCATTTCCTCTACCTCTGGGACGGCTACGGAAGTAACTTCCTTCTCCATCATTACCGACTATAAAAAGGGCATCAAATACCCCATTGCGGACTTTGAAATTACCCCGGATATTGCCATTGTGGATCCGGAACTGACCCATGGCATGCCCAAGAAGCTGGTAGCCCATACGGGCATGGACGCTTTCACCCACTCCGTGGAAGCCTACGTATCCACTGCCCACTGTGATTTCACCGATCCTTTGGCCATCCACGCCATTGAAATGATTGAACGGGATTTGGCCAACTCCTACAACGGGGATATGGAAGCCCGGGACAACATGCACGTTGCCCAGTGCCTGGCCGGCATGGCCTTCTCCAATGCCCTGCTGGGGATTGTCCATTCCATGGCCCATAAGACCGGGGCTGCCTTTGCCGACTACGGTGCCCACCTGATTCATGGGGCTGCCAACGCCATGTACCTGCCCAAGGTCATTGCCTACAACGCCAAGAATCCGGAAGCCCTGAAGCGCTACGGGGTCATTGTGGACTATATGAAACTGGGCGGCAATACCGATGAAGAAAAGGTGGCCAAACTCATTGCCTGGATTCGGGATATGCAGACCAAACTGAACATCCCCCATGCCATCAAATTCTATGGCAAGGATTCCCTGCCTGCGGAAGAAGGGTTTGTACCGGAAAATGTGTTCCTGGAAAGACTGCCCAAGATTGCGGCAGAAGCCATTGGGGATGCCTGCACCGGATCCAACCCCCGTCAGCCCAGCCAGGAAGATATGGAAAAACTGCTGAAGGCCTGCTACTACGACCTGGAAGTAGATTTCTAAGAGGGGCTGCAAAACGCACAAAAAAGCCTGGGAGCTTAGCTCTCCCAGGCTTTTTTTATAGCTACTTATTTTTGGATTCCCTGATGACATCCAGAAAATCTTGATATTCCATAGTCCGTTTTTTCAGCAGCACATCAATCTGCAGCTTTTGCAGGGGGCTGGTGGTCATGGTCCGGGCCTTTTGCAGTGCCAATTGGGCATCCTTTGGCCAGGTACTTTCCGGCCAGGCCTCCAGGACCTGCAGGGCCAGGGAACGGCAGGAATCGTAGATGGAAACCAACGCTTTTTCCACCAGGTCGCCGCAGGTCCCTGGGAAATATTGCAGGGTATCCAGCAGGGGCAGGCAGGGCTCTTCCTGTTCCAAATATAGGTCAGCATGGGCAGAAGCAAATTTGGCTGCCATGCCGGCCATTCTTTTGTGTTTGGGGTCCAGGAGAAAGCCATACAATTCCGTTTGCAGAGGATCTTTTTTCAGGATGGCCCAGAGCTCCTTGTGCAGGTCCAGCCCCAGGGCAAAGCCCATATGGATGGTGTCCAAATTGGCATTGCCGTCTTTGTCCAGCAGGTGGGCTTTGATTTGGGGCAGCCAATCGGTGGACAGGAGCAGGGTCTCGATTTTGCCAATCAGCAGGTGGAGCTGGTTGCTGGTGAGATAATCCCAGTACTGGTTTTCCGTCCATTGCTTCAGATATTCCCGCAGGTTGGTCAGGCCGGAGGCGGTGACAAGGTCCGTGTGGTGTTCTTCTGCATGATGGAGGTATGCTTCCAGCAGCTCCCACAGGTCGATGTTGGCTTTGGGTCCCTCAGGTTCCTCGGTCAAATAGATTAAGTAGTGGAGAATCAGGGTGGTCAGGTCTTGGAAGGTGTCCTCTTGCAAATGCTCATGATCCAATAGGTCCATGATATTCAGCTTGTTGAAGACCATCAGGGCCATGGCCGGATAATCGATGGTTTGCAAAAAGGCATTGTGGAGCAGCCATTTCCGTTCCTTGATTAGGTTGAACTCGCAGGCCTCAATGGCTCCCAGCCGGCCCCAGCCTCTGGTATGGGTCATCAGGTCCCACAGGTCGGAATTTTCCAGTTGGTGGCTGAGCTTTAGGGCGTAGACCACGAAACAGGTAAATTCTTCACAGCGGGCCAAGAGCAAAAGATCCTTTTTTAGCTGCCAGCAGAGGGTCAGGTTATCCTCATTTAGCAGGCAGAGCCCGGTAATGACAATGGCCAGTTTGACGGCTTCCCGGTTGACGGCCTTGTACAGCCATTCCTGGGTCAAATCCTTCAGACAGGCGGGAATGGGCTCCTGGCTCAGGGTTTCTATAACGGTATCGTAATAGAGAATGCAGGGCAGGGTGGCCGCTTTCATGTAAAAGTCGGCTGCGTGCACTGGGGTAGGGTCTTCCAGAAATGCCTGGAGTACCGTGTGTATCTGGCGGGAAAAGTTTTCTGCACGGATTTCCCGCTGCTGGGTTGAGTCTGCAGAAAGGTCGGACATCAGATAGGGATCGAAGGAACCCAGCATCGGCTGGAAGTCCAACTCGCCGGTTGCAGCGGGTTTGTCCGGCAGAATCTCCTTGGTGAAAAAGCCTTCTGCGTCAATATTTTCTTTTACATAGTCGAAAATTCCCGTGCCTTGGGTCCAGGCTGGAGTACTGTCTCCGCTGTGGCTGAAGGGATACGCAGGAAAAGAAATGCTGTTGGAATTGGTCATTGGATTCATAGTGGCCTCCTAGTTCTGGAGCTCTGGGGCTCCGATTCACAGAAAACTATTATAACATGTTCAGAATAGAAAGACTATATTTTTGGGAGGTTCACTGGGGCAGCAAAAAAATAGGAGGCGCAGGGCGTCTCCTAAAATAAGGAAAAACAAGATTATTTTTGGGTTTGGAGCTGGGCTGCCCGGATTACGTGGCTGGCCAGTACGGAGGTGGTTACCGAGCCTACGCCTCCTGGTACCGGGGTAATGGCTGCCACCACAGGGCTGACGGCGGCAAAGTCCACATCTCCGCACAGGGTGCCCTGGGGCGTGGCGTTAATGCCCACGTCGATGATGACCTGGCCGGGTTTGACCATATCCCGGGTTACCAGACCGGCATGGCCGGCAGCTGCCACGATAATATCGGCCTGCTGGCAGTAGTGTTTCACGTCCTTGGTCTTGATGTGGCAAATGGACACGGTGGCTTCCCGTTTGAGAAATTCCATGGCTACGGGCCGGCCAATCACCAGGCTGGCACCGATGACCACCACATCCTTGCCGGTAACGGGGATGCGGTAGGTATCCAGGATATGCATGCAGGCAGCTGCCGTGCAGGGGGTGAAGCCTGTAAAGGAGCCGGTGAACAAACCGGACAGGGACGTATCCGTAATGCCGTCCACGTCTTTTCTGGGATCCAGGCAGGACCGTACATAGGCATCGTCAAAGCTGGGCGGGAAAGGCCGGAAAATCAGGCAGCCGTGGATAGAGGCGTCGTTGTTGATCTGGCGGATGACGGCCACCAGCTGGTCCTGGGAAGCCTCCGGCGGGAGCACGTAGCTTTCCGTGGCAATACCAATCTTGGCGCAGCGGTTCTTGGCGCTTTTTTCGTAGCGCACGTCGCTCAGGTGTTCCCCAATCCGGACCAGGGCCAGTTTGGGCACGATACCCTGCTGTTTCAGTTTCTCCACTTCTTCCGTTAAATGGGCTGTCAGCTGGGCAGCCACTTCTTTTCCAGACAAGATTTGTGCCATAGTATTACTCCTTTTCTGATGGGATGCAAGGTAAAATGGGTGGTTACAGCAGGTTCATGAAGGCTGTAATCAGAAGCGAGTTGACAATATCCGTAAAGAACCCGCCGCAGACGGGGATAATCAGGTAGGCTTTTTCCGAAGGCCCATACACCTGGGTCAGGGAGTCCATGTTGGCCATGGCGTTGGGGGTGGCACCCATGCCGAAACCGCAGTGGCCCGCCGCCAGCACGGCCGCATCGTAATCCCGGCCGCAGAGATTGAAGGTAATGAAATAGACGAACAGACCAGTAAACAGGGTCTGCACCAGAAGAATGACAATCATGGGCGTAGCCAGGCCCGCCAGCTGGTACAGCTTCATGCCCATCATGGCCAGCGCCAGGAAGAAGTTCAGACCGATGATGCCAATGGTGCTGATTTCCTGGATGGGTACTTCAAGGCCCTTGGCATCACAGCCATTGCGGATAATGATGCCGATGATCATGGCGCCTACGTAGGTTGCCATGGTAATGTGGACGGCATCCAGGGCCATACTGACCAAGGTGCCCAAGCCCATGGCTACAAAAATCAAGGACAGGCCCCAGGTGCCCCGTTCCGGATCCAGTTTTTGGGTAATTTCCGTGTTCCGGCGCAGCTCAGCGACAGCGTCCGTATCTACATTCTGGGCGTCGGTGCTCTTCAGGTGCAGCTGCAAAATCCGTTTCCGGGCCAGGGGGTTGCCGATGACGTTGCCGGCTACCAGACCGTAGGTGGCTGCAGCAATGGCGACAGTCAGGGCATTATCCACCCCCATTTGTTCCAGCAGGGGACCAAAGGCGGCAGAGGTGCCGTGGCCGCCGGTGAGGGGCAGGGAACCCAGGGAAAGTCCCAGGAGCGGGTTCAGACCGAACAGGGAGCAGAGCAGGGCGCCTGTAGCATTTTGGATGGTAATCAGGAGAGCCACACAGACCATAAAGATGATCAGGGTCTTGCCGCCTTTTTTCAGCATGCCAAACCCGGCGGTAAAGCCCACGCTGGTAAAGAAGATGTTCATAAAGACGCTTTGCAGGGTGGTGTCCAGGGTCAGATCCAGGATGTGTCCTTCGTACAGCAGCAGGTTGACCACAGCGAAAATAATGCCGCCGATCACCGGGCTGGGAATGCAGTAGGTTTGGAAAAGCTTCACGCGCTTTTTCAGAAAGGCGCCCAGGTAAAAGACCACGACTGCCAGGCACATGGATTGGTACAGGTTGAATGCCAGTTTCATACGTTCCCCTTCTTTCTTGGAATAAAAAAAGGCCTGAACCAGCACACCACTGTGTACTGCATTCAGACCTTATCGCCGGATGGAAACAGGGCAGCTGTTTCCGCGAACATAAGGAATATGTTCTGTTTGGGCAGGAATCTTGCCTGCCCCTTAATTGGGAACATCGTAGCACAAAAGGGAATAAAAAGCAATAAAGATTTCTGAAAACGTGCTATTATCTGAATGCATACAGTATACTGTAAAATCCGTTGACATCTTTCTTCAGGTATGGTATGCTGATTCCAGTCGAACATATGGGTTTCAGGATGACCTCCTGAAATCAACGTATTTTAGGCTGACCATAGAATGAAGGACTCTTCTTTTGGTCGGCTTTTTGCTTTATTCCACCCAATAGAAAGGGGAATTGCAGAGCAATGACTGCCAAAAAGTATCCGGAGGATGCGGTGTTTGTAACGGGTGTAGCCAAGGTTTCCAAGGAAGACGCCATCAACGCCATGTACGGGATCTTTTCCCTGAGTTTGGTGCTGGACGTCCATACCAACACCATCATCGATGCCAGTGCCAACATGATCATGGAAGCCACCAATGTGTTCCTGCGGGAAATCCTGGTGGGGCATAACCTGCTGACGGACATTGATGCGCTGACAGAAATCCTGCGGAAGCGGTTCCTGGCCCTGTCCCAAAAGGCTGTGATTGCGGCCCTGAAGGATGCCCAGAACCACTACCTGATGGTGTATCCCAATGCCAAGTACGTGAAATAACTCCATAGGTCTTTTTTAAAGGTTGTCCGGCAGCCCCTGACAACCAATTTAGAGAAGGACAAACCGGTTTGCAGCTGGTGCGTCCTTCTTTTTGTCTATCTGCGGTTCCTGTGCTGCTCTTGAAAGGAGAAAACAAAATGGAAATGCCTACGAAACAAGATGCCATCAAATTGCTGGACGTGTTTGACCCGGAAATGGCCGGTCTGCTTCACAAGGAAGAAAAAAGACAGTTTGAGACCATCGGTCTGATTGCCTCGGAAAACGTGGCTTCTCCCCTGTGTACGGCGCTGGAGGGCTCCGTCTTCACCAACAAGAACACGGAAGGGTACCCCGGCAAACGCTTTGTAGGGGGCTGTGAACTGGCGGACAAGGCTGAACAGCTGGCCGTAGAGCGGGTAAAGAAGGTTTTTGGAGCAGAACACGCCAATATCCAGTCCGGCAACGCCACCATTGCCAATATGGCCGTGCTTTACGGCTTGCTGCAAAGAGGCGACACCTTCCTGGGGTTGGAACTGGACAACGGGGGCCATTTGAGCCACGGTGCCAAATTCCATTTCAGCGGCCGAGAATTCAACGCTATCCACTATGGGGTCAACAAGGAAACGGAACGGATTGATATGGATCAGGTACGGGAAATGGCCCATAAGTACCAGCCCAAACTGATTGTTACTGGGGCTTCTTCCTATCCCCGGACCATTGACTACAAAGCTTTCCGGGAAATCTGCGATGAAGTGGGAGCCTACTTCTGGGTGGACTGCGCCCATGACTGCGGCCTGATTGCCGGCGGCGCCATTCCCAGCCCGGTTCCCTATGCCGATGTGGTGACCATGTCCACCCAAAAGACTCTGCGGGGTCCTCGGGGCTGCGGGGTCATCCTGTGCAAACAAGCCATCGCTTCCAAAATTGACCGGGGCGTCTTCCCTCGGCTCCAGGGCGGTCCCAAAGGGGATATGCTGGCGGCCAGAGGCGTACTGTTCTTGGAATTGCTCCAGCCGGAATTCAAGACCTACGCCAAACAGGTCTGCCTGAACGCCAAGGCTTTGGCCCAGGGCTGTGAAGAAGAAGGTATGCGCCTGATTACCGGCGGTACCGATACCCATATGGTGATGCTGGACGTAACGCCGGTGATTGCCAACGGCCAGGAAGCCGAAACCCTGCTGTGCAGCCTGGGCATGGTTACCAACAAGAACATGATCCCCTACGATACCCTGCCGCCCAGCCTGGGCAGCGGCCTGCGGATTGGTTCTCCGACCATGACCACCCGGGGCGCCAAGGAAGCGGAAATGAAGGAAATCGGCCATCTGCTGGGCCGGGCCCTGAAAAACAAGGACAACCCTGCCGTGCTGGAAGAAATCAAGGAAAGAGTGCATGCACTGGCCATTTCCCATCCTATGTTCTCCAGTGAATGGGTAGCTCCCTGCATCCGGGAGGAATTTGATAAAATGTACTGCCATCTGAAGTTCTGATTTGCCAGGAGCTGTTCCCTTTTTGGAGCAGCTCCTTTCTGCAAAAAAAGCCGGACGGCCAAAGGCCATCCGGGCTAGAAGGGCATGGGTTACTGGACGGTAATGTAAATGGCCTGGACGCCGGATGCGAGGGTTAGGGCAGCCGCCCCGTCTTCTGCCTCCAGTACGTACAGGGTATCTGCGGTTAGCACCTTACCGCAAAGGACTCCCAGCGCTTTTTCTGGGTCAGCCTGGGGCGGCAAGTACACATAGCGCCGGGGTGCCGGCGTAAGGGTGTGCGACCCGGCCAAAAGTGTGTACTGAGCGGTGAGGCCTTTTTTGTACATAACATTAAAGTCCAGGGCTTTTCCCACCGAATGGGTGTGCCAGGCGCCGTCAAAATATGCTTCTTCCAGGGGCTTTAGGGTTACGGTACCTGCAGGGTTTTCCTGATAGGTCAGGGTAAAGCCGCCGGAGAGGGGGGTAATGATCCGGAGATAATCCGGCAGTAGGGTGAAATCTGATTCGGGCAGGTCCACGGTGGCGGAGCTGATCCGCAAGGTAAACTGCCGTTTGGCGTAGGAGCCATCGGCAGGGTCCAGATAAAACTCGGTGGTGGTGCCGCCGGACCAGGCCGTGGTTGTAGCTTGGGAGCGGGGAATAATCTGCATAAGCTCACCTCACAATCAAAATTTTGCGAACATTTTGCCTTTCATAGTACCGAAACGGCGTCCGTAGATGGTCAAAAAATAAAAAAATCCGATTTTTTTCCATTCAGACGTTTTTTAGTCGTGAAAAAAATAATATAATAACAGAACGGGACATAGTCCTGCCGTTCGGATTGACTATCTATTACGGAGGTGCCGTCATGGCTAAAAAGTTAGTTGAGTTTGTACCAAATTTCAGTGAAGGTCGCGATAAGGAAAAGGTAGAAAAGATTGTTGACGAAGCCCGCAAGATCAAAGGCTTGAAAATTTTGGATTACTCCAGCGATGAAGACCACAACCGTTCCGTGGTCACCATTATCGGCACTCCCGAAGCAGTGACGGAAGCCGCCATCAACATGGCCAAAACCGCCATTGAACTGATTGATATGAGAACCCATCATGGGGCACATCCCCGTTTTGGCGCAGTGGACGTAGTTCCCTTTACCCCGGTTATGGGCGTAACCATGGACGAATGCGTTGCCATTGCCAATACGGTAGGCAAAGCCTACGGGGAAATGGGCATTCCTGTTTACCTGTACGAAGATGCCTGCACCAAGGAAGAACGCCGGAACCTGGCTGCTGTACGGAAAGGCCAGTACGAAGGCTTCTTCGAAAAGATTAAGGATCCTGCCTGGAAACCGGATTACGGTCCGGCTGTCATGAACGAAAAATCTGGCTGCTCTGCCATTGGCGCCCGGGTTCCCCTGGTTGCCTTCAACGTAAACCTGCACTGCAGCGACATTGAAGTGGCCAACGCCATTGCCCGGAAAGTCCGTCACATCGGCGGCGGCCTGCGCTTTGTAAAGGCCATGGGCGTAAAGCTGGAAGAACGGAACCAGGTACAGGTTTCCATGAACCTGGTAAACTACGAAAAGACCGCTGTTTACCAAGCTTTTGAAATGATCAAAATGGAAGCCCGCCGCTACGGCGTTTCCATTGCCGGCAGCGAAGTAATCGGTACGGTGCCCATGAAAGCCCTGCTGATGGCTGCTGAATACTATCTCCAGATCGAAAACTTCGATATGGATGAAATCTTGGAAAAACGTCTGCTTGAATTGGAAGAGTAAGTAAAACAAATTCCGCATGGAGGTGCGCATATGTTAAGCGATATCGAAATAGCCCAAAAAAATGTGATGGAACCCATCAGCAAGATTGCTGACGGCTTGGGAATCCTGCCGGAAGAGCTGGAACAATATGGCCACTACAAAGCCAAAATCTCCCTGGATGTGCTGAAACGCCTGCAAGACAAACCCAATGGGAAATTGGTCCTGGTTACGGCCATTACTCCCACCCCAGCTGGCGAAGGCAAATCCACTACCAGCATTGGCCTGGCCCAGGCTCTGAACAAAGTGGGCAAGAAGGCCGTAGTAGCTCTGCGGGAACCGTCCCTGGGACCTGTCTTCGGTATTAAGGGCGGTGCAGCCGGCGGCGGTTATGCCCAGGTTGTACCTATGGATGACATCAACCTGCATTTTACCGGTGATATGCATGCCATTACCGCAGCCAACAACCTGCTGTCTGCCATGATCGATAACCATATCCATCACGGCAACGCCCTGCGTTTGGATGCCCGCCAAATCACCTGGCGCCGGGTTATGGACATGAACGATCGTGCCCTGCGCAACGTGGTAGTGGGCCTGGGCGGCAAAGTCTGCGGCTTCCCCCGTCAGGACGCTTTCACCATTACCGTGGCTTCTGAAATCATGGCCATCCTGTGCCTGGCCAAGGACCTGGAAGACCTGAAAGCCCGGTTCGGCCGCATTGTTATCGGCTGCGACCTGGACGGCAACCCGGTGCATGTACATCAGCTGGGCTGCGAAGGGGCTATGGCCATGCTGATGAAGGATGCCATTAAACCCAACCTGGTGCAAACCCTGGAACACACCCCTGCCATTATCCATGGCGGACCTTTTGCCAACATTGCCCATGGCTGCAACTCCCTCTTGGCCACCAAGATGGCCCTGAAGCTGGGCGATATCGCCATTACGGAAGCAGGCTTCGGTGCTGACCTGGGTGCTGAAAAATTCATGGATATCAAATGCCACTATGGCAATCTGTATCCGGATGCCGTGGTAGTGGTTGCCACCATCCGTGCCCTGAAGATGCATGGCGGCGTAGCCAAAGCAGACCTGAGCAAGGAAAATGTCCAGGCTGTCAGCGACGGCTTCACCAACCTGGCAAAACAGGTGGAAAATATGAGAACCTTTGGCCTGCCCGTACTGGTAGCCATCAACAAGTTCTCCAGCGATACCCCGGCAGAAATCGATATGCTGCTGCAGAAATGCAACAGCTACGGTGTAGAAGTCAGCCTGAACGAATGCTGGGAAAAGGGCGGCGAAGGCGGCATCGATATGGCCAACAAGCTGGTGGAAATCCTGGAAGGCCAAGCTCCCAAGAAAGTGGAACTGTACGATGTCAACGATACCATCCCCAACAAACTGAATGCCATCGTAACGAAAATCTACGGCGGCGATGGGGTGGAATTTACGCCCAATGCCAAGAAACAGATCAAACAATTGCAGGATTGGGGCCTGGATAAACTGCCGGTGTGCGTAGCCAAGACCCAGTACTCCCTGAGCGACAACCCGGCTCTCCTGGGTGCACCCAAGAACTTCAAGATTACCGTACAGGATGTACGGGTATCCAACGGCGCAGGCTTCATTGTCTGCCAGACCAGCAACATCATGGTTATGCCCGGTCTGCCCAAACAACCGGCTGCCCTGAAGATGGATATCGACAACGACGGCAAGATTTACGGTCTGTTCTGATAGGAGGCAATACGTCCCATGGAATTGCGGAAACTGTCTGTAGAAGCATTTATCGATGAAACCGGATCTTCTTCTCCGGCGCCCGGCGGCGGCTCCATTGCTGCCCTGAACGCCTCTTCCTCTGCAGCCCTGATCGAAATGGTGGCTCAGCTGACTATCGGCAAGGAAAAATACGCAGCAGTACAGGAGGATATGAAGGACGTGGCTGAAAAGGCCCATGCCCTGAAAGCCCGTTTCTTGGAACTGATTGACGAAGACAGCAATGCCTTCAACAAAATCATGGCCGCTTTCAAGCTACCCAAGGATACGGACGAAGCCAAAAAAGCCCGTTCTGCCGCCATCCAGGAAGCTACCAAGGGCGCTGCCCTGGTACCCTTTACGGTGGGGGAAACGGCCTATGGCCTGCTTGACCTGGCTGCTATTGTGATTGAAAAAGGCAACGCCAACGCCATCACCGACGGCGCGGTAGCTGCCATGAACGCCCGGGCTGCTGTCCGGGGCGCCTTCCTGAATGTAAAAATCAATTTGGGAAGCATCAAGGACCAGGCCTTTGCGGAAGACCTGCGCCAAAAGATGGCTGCCATTGAAAAAGATGTGGATGCACGGGAACAAGCCCTGCTGAACAAAGTACAGCTGTAATTGCAGATTGCTTCTCAAGGATGTCTGCCCAGAGTTGGGCAGGCATCCTTTTTTTGACGCCCTTTGGACGTGGTTAACCTGAGGCTGGCAGTGCAAAATGACCGAACAATTAAATTGTAAAGAATGTTATAGTTATTATATGGTACAAACGTTAGAAAACAGAAAAATTCGTTAAAAATCATGTATACAAGGAAAATTGACCTTTTATGGACGAAAATCAGCTATACATATGCCCATAAATACAAATAAATAGAAGCAAAACAAAATTTTTGCCTGTTTTTCTTTAACCATCTACTGGAATAAAGAAATACGAACAATAAGGAGTGTGATGTATAAAATATTAGAGTAGTGTGCTAGGCCAAGCTAATCCAATTACATCCATTAAGGAGGGAGTATCGTGGAAGAAAAAGAAGTCAAGAAAGGCGTACGCTGGGATGTGTTCATCCCCTGTTTTGTAGTCATTGGGGGTTCTGCCCTGTTGGGGGTCCTCCACAATGAATGGCTGACCAAGGTTACCCAGGCCATTTTCGGCTGGTCCCTGGAAACCTTTGGCTGGCTGTATCAATGGGTGGCCATTGGCACCCTGATTATGATTGCCCTGTTAACCTTTTCTCCTTTGGGGAAGATTCGCTTTGGGGGACCCAATGCCAAAGCCAAATTCTCCTTTGGCGCCTGGTTTGCCATGACCCTGACCGGGGGCATTGCTACGGGCCTGATTACCTACGGGGTCAATGAACCCATCATTTATTACGGCAATATTTACGGGGAGCTGAATGCTTCGGGCATCAAACCCTTTACACCGGAAGCGGCCTTTTTCTCCATGGGCCGGGTATTTTATAACTGGACTTTTATTCCCTATGCCATCTATGCCTTGACCGGCGTAATCATGGCCTATTTATACTATAACCGGAATAAGGAATTGTCCGTAGCAGCTTCCCTGACCCCGTTGTTTGGGGAAAAGGTCAACAAAGGGCTTTGGCGTTCCCTGGTGGACGTACTATCCGTACTGGCCATTGCCCTGGGACTGGCAGCTTCCCTGGGGGCGGGACTTGCCCTGATCGGAACCGGCCTTACGGCAGCCTACGGCATCAAACAGGGACCTCTGGTCTGGTTTGTGCTGACGGCCATTATCACGGCCACCTTTACCATTGCTTCCGTGCTGGGCATTGACCGGGGCATCAAATGGCTGGCCAATCTGACCACCAAGATTTTCTACGCCCTGCTGTTCCTGTTAATCATCATTGGCCCTACGGTGTACATTATGAATATGGGCAACATCGGCATGGGCTACTGGCTGGATCATTTCTGGACCTGGGGTCTGGATCCCTATCCGGTGGGCGGCAAGGAACTGGTTACCTGGTGGACCATGTACGACTGGGCCATTTGGATTGCCTATGCTCCGCTGATGGGAATTTTCTTCGCCATGATTGCCTATGGCCGGACCATTAAGGAATTCCTGATCATCAACTGGATTTTGCCGGCGGTCTTTGGCATGATCTGGTTTGCGGTTTGGGGCGGTACGGCCCTCCAGTGGCAGATCAACGGCCGAGTGGATATTGTAGCTGCCATTAAGGCCGGTGGTGCCGTATCCGGCATCTGGGCGTTCCTTCAAGCGGTGCCCCTGGGCAGTATCCTGATCCCCATTATCATTATTACGCTGATTGCGGCGTTCTCCACTACGGCGGACACCATGTCCACCACCATTGCGGCCCTGTGCACCAAGGGTGCCCGGCACGATGAAGAACCGGCCCTGTGGCAGAAGGTGGTCTGGGGTGTATCCATCGGCGCTATTTCTGCCATCATGGTAGCTTTTGGCGGCGGTGAGCAGGGGGTGGACGGCGTTAAGTACCTGTCCGCCTGCGGTGGTTTTGTGGTGCTGGCCATCTTTATTTTGCAGGTGCTGGCCGCCGGGAAGGTCTTCTTTATGGACAAGGAAACCAAAAAGGACATTGTGGACAGTGAAAGCCAGGTAGAAAATACCGTGGTGGAAAATGCTGAGGAAGGAAAGTGAGCGTATGGCACGGACAATTGAATTGGGCGGTAAAATTGATTTGGAGGACTTCCTGGCAGTGGTCCGGGACAAGGCGCAGGTAACTTTCAGTGAAGCCTATAAGGCTCGGGTCAACAAGTCCCGGGCCCTGGTGGAGCAGTGGGTGGAAGAGGAAAAGGTTATGTACGGGGTGACCACGGGCTTCGGGGCCCTGTGCACCAAGGCCATTGACAAGGACGAAACGGCCCAGCTCCAAAAGAACATCATTTTGTCCCATTCCACCTCTGTGGGCAAGCCCCTGAGCGAAGAAACGGTCCGGGGAACCCTTTTGATGGTGCTCCAGAACCTGGGCCAGGGCTACAGCGGCGTGCGGTTGGAAGTGCTGGAACAGTACCGGCAGTTTCTGAACCGGAACCTGGTGCCTTGGGCACCGGGGGACGGCAGTGTGGGGTATCTGAGCCCGGAAGCCCATATGGCTCTGGTGATTACCGGCCGGGGCAAGGCCTATTACCAGGGAGAGCTGCTCCCTGGGGCGGAAGCCCTGGAAAAAGCCGGCCTTAGCCCTATCCAGCTGGCGTCCAAGGAAGGCCTGGCGCTGGTGTCCGGCACCACGGCGGTAACAGCCATGGGGGCTATCGGTCTCTATGATATGCTCCAGGCCGCCAAAACGGCCGATGTGGTGGGAGCTCTGAGTTTGGAAGCCCTTCAGGGAGTCATGAACGCTTTTGATCCTCGGGTTATGGCGGTGCGGCCCCATGAAGACCAGGGGAAGACCGCAGAAAACGTCCGGAACCTATTGGCAGATTCCCAGGTGATTGCAGCGGCCAAGGGAACCCGTGTTCAGGATGCCCTGTCCCTGCGCTGCATTCCCCAGCTCCACGGGGCCGCCAAAAAGACCCTGCTGGATGCCAAAAAGACTCTGGAAATCGAAATGAATTCCTGCTGCGACAATCCCATTATCTGGCCGGAAGCCGGGGAGGAAGAAGTGATTTCCGCCTGCAATGCCGACTCTGCTTACGTGGGGATTGCCATGGATTCCTCCTGCATTGCCGCTACCATGCTGGTCAAAATGTCCGAGCGCAGGAACAACCGGCTGATTGACGGCAGCCTGTCCGGCTATTCCTGGTTCATGATCAAGAAGCCGGGGCTTAATTCCGGGCTGATGATTCCCCAGTATACCCAGGCCGGGCTGCTCAACGAGATGCGGATTCTGTGCACCCCAGCGGTCATTGATAATACCCCTACCTGCGGCAACCAGGAAGATTACGTGGCCATGGGGTATAACGCCGGGAAGAAATCCCTGTCCGTGGCGGAAAAACTGGAATACATCCTGGCCATCGAACTACTGTCCGTCTACCAGGCCCAGCCTTTTGCGGCGCCTGGCAAAGCCCGCAGCAGCGCCAGCGCAGCAGTGCTGGCCCAGGTGGCCAAGCAGGTGCCGCCCATGGAAGAGGATATGTACCTGTATCCCTGCATCGAATATCTGAGACAGGCCATTCATGAAGGGAAAATCATTGCCTGGGCAGAGCAGGGGATGGGCAAAAAGCTGCTGTAAATGGTTTTTCTCCCTAACCGCATAAAATTATTTTCAGGAATCCAGACTCTCCAGCAGGAAGGTCTGGATTCCTGTATTCTGTATTAAGGATACAAAAATGGCTTTAAATGGCAGGATATCCGAGTAAGCGGCTATGCCATCTGGTATATCCATCAGGAATGGCAAAATATGGAAAAATAAGGGTGAATTTCATTTTATGGACTCTTTCTGGACGGTTGACGGATATACTAATAGCGCAAGAAAAAATAAATAAGAAAAGCATAGTTTGGTGCGACCCCTCTTATTTATCACTCTAACGGGATAAAGTGAAAAAGAGACAAAGAGAAATATCTGAAAAGTTTGTTTAAGGCCGCCGGCTGTGGGTTTGGAGGAACTGCTCCAGCAAGCCTACATGTTCTTATCTGTAGTACAAAAATAAAATACAAAAACTGTAAATATTATTACAAAATGAAAGAAAAACATCGATTCCTTTATAGAGTCGATGTTTTTTTATTGGTACTAGTTTCAATAAAAAGAATTTTGCCGTTTCTCTGATTTTGACCATTCTCTGACTGACAGCCCATACAATGGATAGCGAAAAGGATTTGTACAGGCGCAAAGAAAATCACATATTGAAAAGGAGTTGATCATTGTTATGGATATCTTAACCAACCCGATTGTCGTATCCGTTATTATCATGTCAGTGCTGTGCCTGCTGAAGATGAACGTGATGCTGGCAATCCTGGTCGCAGCCGTTATTGCTGGCCTGACCGGCGGCATGAACCTTACCACCACCATCAGCACCCTGATCTCTGGTATGGGCGGCAACTCGGAAACCGCACTCAGTTACATCCTGTTGGGCTCCCTGGCTGTGGCCATTGGCCGCTCCGGCTTGGCTGACATTGCAGCCCGGAAAATTACCAAGGTAGTAGGAACGAAGAAAATGGCCTTTGTTTTCCTGATTGCCTTTGTTTCCTGCTTCTCCCAGAACCTGATTCCTGTACACATCGCCTTCATTCCTATTTTGATTCCGCCTCTGCTGACGGTTATGAACCACATGAAACTGGACAGACGTGCCGTAGCCTGTGCTCTGACCTTTGGTCTGAAAGCCCCGTACGTATCCTTGCCCGTAGGCTTTGGTCTTTTGTTCATGACCATCATCAAGGACCAGATGGTTGCCAACAACGTTTCCGTTACCATCAGTGACATTTCTTCCGTTATGTGGATCGGCGGCGCTGCCATGCTGGTAGGCCTGGTACTGGCCGTCTTCTTCTACAGCGGTGACCGGGAATACGAGGACCTGCCCATTACCGGCATGGACGAACACGCAGAAGAGGTATCCATGAACGCCGAATGCTGGAAAGCTCTGGCCGGTGCCGTAACGGCTTTCCTAGCTCAGCTGTACTTTGAATCCCTGCCCATTGGCGCTATGTGCGGCCTGTTGGTGATGATTGTCACCGGCTCCATCAAATGGAAGGACATGGATGAAATCATCAACGGCGGCGTTGCCATGATGGGCTTCATTGCCTTCGTTATGCTGATTGCAGCCGGCTACGCCAATGTACTGCGGGAAACCCACTCGGTAGAATCCCTGGTAGCTGCCACTACCACCGTTATCAACACCAAATTCAGCGGGGCTTTCCTGATGCTGGCTGTAGGCCTGTTGATCACCATGGGTATTGGTACTTCCTTCGGGACCATTCCTGTTGTGGCTTCCATTTACATTCCCATGGGCTACCAACTGGGCTTCAGCACTCCGTCCATCATTCTGCTGATCGGTATTGCTGCTGCCTTGGGTGATGCTGGTTCTCCTGCTTCCGACTCTACTTTGGGACCTACTTCCGGTCTGAACGCCGACGGACAGCACAACCACATTTGGGATACCTGCGTACCCACCTTCATTTTCTTCGATGTCACCCTGTTTATCGGCGGCATGATTGGTGCTATGATTTTGGGGTAATGCCGCGTTGTAACCTGTTTAGCTGATTTTCCTTTTCGCCTGACAAACCCAACACTTTGGGACTTTCATTTTATAGGAGGATGCACAAATGTTAAAAGACGTTAAAGCCATTAAAGAAGTCGTATTGACCGGTGATGATTTGACCCTGGAACAACTGATTGCAGTCAGCCGCTATGGGGCACAGCTTTCCTTTGATCCGGACGCTGTTGCAAAAATCAAGGCTTCCCGTGCCTTGATTGATGATATCGTCAACAGCGATCGCGTTGTTTACGGGGTTACCACGGGCTTCGGCTCTTTGTGCCGGGTGCATATTTCTCAAGATGAATGCTCCCAGCTGCAGGAAAACCTGATCCGTACCCACTCCTGTGGTTACGGCAAACCCCTGAGCAGGGAAGTGGTCCGGGCTGCCATGACCATTCGTGCCAACGCTCTGGTAAAAGGCTACTCCGGCATTCGGCTGTCCACCCTGGAAACTTTGGTGGCCATGATCAATAAGGGTGTACATCCCTACATTCCGGAAAAAGGCTCCTTGGGCGCTTCCGGTGACTTGGCACCCCTGGCCCATATGGTTCTCCCCATGCTGGGTCTGGGCGATGCGGAATACCAAGGCACGGTAATGCCCGGTAAGGAAGCCATGGAAAAGGCTGGCATTCCTACCATCCATCTGGAAGCCAAAGAAGGCCTGGCCCTGATCAACGGCACTCCGATCCTGACTGCTATGGGCGTCTTTGCCCTGTGGGAAGGCATGAACCTGCTGAAACAAAGCGATATTGCGGCTGCCCTGTCCGTAGAAGCCCAAAGAGGCATTATCGATGCCTACGACGAACGGCTGCACATCATCCGTCCGCATAAAGGACAGCTGGACACCGCTGCCAATATGAGAGCTTTGCTGGCCGGCAGCACCTACGTAACCCACCAGGCTCAGCTCAAGGTACAGGATTCCTACTCCCTGCGCTGCGTACCCCAGATTCATGGGGCCAGCAAGGACTGCCTGGGCTTTGTAAAAGACAAAGTGGATATCGAAATCAACTCCGCTACGGATAACCCCATTGTTCTGCCGGATGGCGATGTTATCAGCGGCGGCAACTTCCATGGCGAACCCATGGCTCTGCCCTTCGACTTCCTGGGCATCGGCATTTCCGAAATTGCCAACGTATCCGAACGCCGTCTGGAAAGACTGATCAACAACTCCCTGAGCGGCTTCCCCTCCTTCCTGGTTAAACATTCCGGCCTGAACTCCGGTTTCATGATTACCCAATACGCTGCTGCTGCACTGGTCAGCGAAAACAAGGTGCTGGCACATCCTGCTTCCGTGGATTCCATTCCTACCTGCGAAAACCAGGAAGACTTGGTCAGCATGGGTGCCCATGCAGCCCGGAAAGCCGGCGAAATTGCCTTCAATACCCGCCGGGTGGTTGCTACGGAAATCCTGGCTGCCTGCCAGGCCATCGACCTGCGGGAAGGCGAAGGCTTCAAACTGGGTGCTGGTACCCAGGCTGCCTACGACCGGGTGCGTGAAACCAACAAGTTCATTGCCTACGATAAAGACATTGAAATGTTCAAGGAACTGGAAAAGATTACCAAACTGGTAGAGGATGGCGACATCCTGGATGCTGTAGAAGACAAAGTCAAACTGGCTTACTTCTAATAAAAAGTGGTCCTCTGACGGGAAAAAGCCTGTTGCCCCCAACGGGCTTTTTCTCTGCCAGAAATCCGGGCTTTTTGATTCTTTATGGACGCTGGGGGCGGGAAACGTCCAAAGCGGCAGACGAAAAAAGCCGAAAAAAACGGATTTTGGACGGCTGCATAGACGTTTTTTAGATGTTTAGTTTCTACAATAGTATTGTGCAAGGATGGGATCGGAAGGATCCCCCATTATCTGCAAAGGAGTGTTGATCAATGAAGAATGAAGATATTGCCAAGGCAATGACGATTAAATTGGAATTCCCTAACGGGCTGCCTCCGAAGAAACCGTTCCAGGAAGGCATCCGCAGAGCTCCTGACCGGGGCTTCCGGCTGACTCCTGCCCAAACGGAAATCGCTTTGAAGAATGCCCTGCGCTACATTCCTGAAAAATATCATGATGAACTGATTCCTGAATTTCTGGAAGAACTGACTACCCGGGGCCGGATTTACGGCTATCGTTTCCGTCCGGAAGGCCGGATTTACGGCAAACCCATCAACGAATACAAAGGCAAATGCACCGCTGGCAAAGCCTTCCAGGTCATGATCGACAACAACCTGGACTTTGAAGTAGCCCTGTATCCTTACGAACTGGTTACCTACGGGGAAACCGGCAGCGTCTGCCATGACTGGATGCAGTACAACCTGATCAAACGGTACCTGGAAGAAATGACCGAAGACCAAACCCTGGTTATGGAATCCGGCCACCCTGTGGGCCTGTTCCATTCCAAACCGGAAGCTCCCCGGGTTGTCATCACCAACGGCCTGATGATTGGTGAATACGATAACCTGAAGGATTGGGAAATCGCAGAAGAAATGGGCGTTGCCAACTATGGGCAAATGACCGCTGGCGGCTGGATGTACATTGGACCCCAAGGGATTGTCCATGGTACCTTCAACACCATTTTGAACGCTGGCCGTATGAAACTGGGGATTCCTGAAGACGGCGACCTGGCTGGCCGGCTGTTTGTTACCTCCGGTTTGGGCGGCATGAGCGGTGCTCAGGGCAAGGCTGCTGAAATTGCCAACTGCGCTGCCATCATCGCAGAAGTGGATGCTTCCCGGATTAAGACCCGTCTGGATCAGGGCTGGATTTCCGGTGTATCCGACTCCATTCCTGAAGTTATTGAAATGGCTCATAAGGCCATGGCAGAAAAAGTGGGCAAAGCCTATGCTTACCATGGCAACATTGTAGATCTGCTGGAATACATTGCCGACCACGACATTCACGTAGACCTGGTTTCCGACCAGACCTCCTGCCACAATGCCTACAACGGAGGCTACTGCCCGCAGGGCCTGACCTTCGAAGAACGCACCAAGATGCTGGCAGAAGATCCTGTGAAATTCCGTAAACTGGTGGACAAGACCCTCCATGCTCATTTCGCAGCCCTGAAGAAAATCACCTCCAAAGGCGTATACTTCTTCGATTATGGCAACTCCTTCCTGAAAGCCGTATTCGATTCCGGCGTCAAGGAAATCTCCAAGAACGGCGTAGACGACAAAGATGGGTTCATTTGGCCCAGCTATGTAGAAGATATTATGGGACCCCAGCTGTTCGACTATGGCTATGGCCCGTTCCGTTGGGTATGCCTCAGCGGCAAGCCCGAAGACCTGCATAAGACCGATATGGCCGCTATGGAATGCATCGACGTGAACCGCCGGTATCAGGATCGGGACAACTACAACTGGATTCGGGATGCTGAGAAGAACAAACTGGTGGTAGGTACCCAGGCTCGTATCCTGTACCAGGATGAAGTAGGCCGGATTAAGATTGCCCTGCGCTTCAACGAACTGGTACGCAACGGGGAAATCGGTCCTGTCATGATGGGCCGTGACCACCACGATGTATCCGGTACGGACTCTCCGTTCCGTGAAACCTCTAACATCAAAGATGGTTCCAACGTAATGGCTGATATGGCTGTACAATGCTACGCCGGCAACGCTGCCAGAGGCATGAGCCTGGTAGCCCTGCACAACGGCGGCGGCACCGGTATCGGCAAAGCCATCAACGGCGGCTTTGGTCTGGTACTGGATGGCAGCCACAGAGTGGATGAAATCATCCGCAGTGCCCTGTCCTGGGATGTTATGGGCGGTGTAGCCCGTCGTTCCTGGGCCCGGAATGAACACGCCATGGAAACCGCTATGGAATTCAATAAGACCCGCTTCGGCATCGGCCAAATCACCCTGCCGTATCTGGCGGATGAAAACAAGGTTAAGGCTGCGGTAGCAGAAGTTTATCCGCATGCCCACGTAGTAAAAGACTAAGCTGCAAGTAAACAGGGGTGTGATTTTTTCACACCCCTTTGTTTCTATTCTGGCTGAAAAGCTGGAAAGCAGAAGGAGGTAAAGCATGACAGAACAACTGCTGATCAAAAATGCGTCCCAGATTGTGACCCCCTTGGGAAAAACGGCCCGGAAGGGTGCGGCCATGAAGGACGTAAAAATTTACGAAAACCAATCCATCCTGATTGAGGACGGCAAAATCAAGGCCATCGGCCAGGACCCTAACTGGGAAAAACAGGTGCCGGCGGAGAAACAGCTCAATGCCCAAGGCAAGGCGGTACTGCCGGGCTTTGTGGATTCCCATACCCATCTGGTATTTGGAGGCTACCGGCCGGATGAATTCCTATGGCGGATGAGCGGCATGAGCTATATGGAAATCATGGAACGGGGCGGGGGCATTCTGAACACCATGAAGGCTACCCGGGCTGCTTCTGAAGAAGAACTGGTGGACCATGCCCTGGACCATCTGAAAAAAATGCTGGCCATGGGCGTGACCACCGTAGAAGCCAAAAGCGGCTACGGCCAGGACCACGATACGGAAATCCGTCAAATGAAGGCCGTCCGGGAACTGAACAAACGGCAGCCCATTGAACTGGTCTCCACCTTCCTGGGAGCCCACGCGGTACCGCCGGAATTTGCCGGTCGGGGGGACGACTTCCTGGAGTTTCTCATTCACGACGTCATGCCGGAAGTGGCCCAGGATCACCTGGCGGAATTCTGCGATGTGTTCTGCGAGAAGGGCGTTTTCTCCATCGAACAGAGCCGGCACCTTTTGACGGAAGCCCGGAAAATGGGCTTCAAGCTGAAAATCCACGCCGACGAAATTGTCAGCCTGGGAGGTGCTGAACTGGCGGGAGAACTCCACGCCACCAGTGCGGACCATCTGCTCCACGCTTCCGACGCTGGCATCAAGGCCATGGCCGAGAATGGGGTAGTATCCACCTTGCTGCCCACTACGGCTTTCTGCCTGAAGGAACCCTTTGCCCGGGCCCGGGAAATGATTGATGCCGGCTGTGCGGTAGCCTTGGCCACGGACTTTAATCCGGGCAGCGGCTTTACCTTCTCCGTGCCTTTGATGATTGGGCTGGCAGTAATCTACATGGGTATGAGCGCCGAAGAAGCCATTACGGCCCTGACCCTGAACGGGGCGGCTGCCGTAGACCGGGCGGACCGGATTGGTTCCCTGGAAGCCGGTAAACAGGCCGACCTGGTGATTCTCCAATATCCTTCCTACAAATTCCTGCCCTACCATACCGGCGTGAACATTGTAGAAACGGTGGTAAAGAACGGTAAAGTGGTTCACCAAAACGCCTAAGAGAAATTGCAGCTCCACTTTTTGACTCCAGAAGAAGGAATTATGTAAAAAATGACATAATTCCTTCTTCTTTTTTGTGTACAAGCAGAATTTATATTATAATAAGAACTGGTTATGGTTTTGAAGTGTTCCCCAAATTAGGACAAACGGAGTCAAAATATCAGGGTTTGTTGAGGTGCAGAACAATGACAGAACGGATTGAAGCGCGTTTTTTGGGCGTTCCTGTAATCTATAAGGACGGGAAGGAAATGTTCTTTCCCTACAACAAGGTGAACGCCTTGGTGTATTATATGCTGGTGAAAGGAACTGTGCTGCGGGACGAGCTTAGCGGGATCCTGTGGGCGGATAAGCCCGATACAGTGGCCCGGAAGAATCTCCGCAACGCCATTTACGAAACCAAGAAGGTTCTGGGACAGGATGTGTTCATCTCGCCCCGGAAAGCGGTAATTAAGGTGAATCCGGCCATTGCGGTGACCGTGGATGCCAACCAGTTTGAGAAGGACCCCCGGGGTCAGCTGGACCTGTACCAGGGAGAATTCCTTCAGGGGTTTTTCGTCAAGGAAGCGGAGGAGTACGAAAACTGGTATCTGACCCAGCGGGACCGGCTGGAAAATCTGTATATGGAAGCCCTGCTCCAGAAACTGAAGGATGCCACGGCGGTGAAGAATATTCCCCAGGTCACCCGGTACGGCCGGCTGCTGATTGCCCATGATCCCTACGATGAAGGGGTCTACCTGCACCTTTTGAAGGTGTACTGCCAGGAAGGCAATGTGCACCAGGCCCAGGAATTGTACGAGGAAATGAAAAAGGTGTTCCACGAGGAGCTGCGCAGCAGCGTGCCGGTGGAAATTGACGAATTGCTCCGCCAGGGGCGGCAGCAGGGGAATCAGCCCTACAAGGTGGAACTGCCCAAGCAGACCCAGATTACTGGCCGGGAAAAGGAATTGCAGCAGGTCCGGCGGATTGTGGAAGAATTTCTCCAGGGAGGCAGCAGTGAAACCCTGCTGATTCGAGGGGACGCCGGCAGCGGCAAAACCCTGCTGAAGGATGCCTTGGTGAAAGGGATGCCCAGCAACGTGGTGGTGCTCCAGTCCAATTGCTACCAGCCCGAACAGAACATTTTGCTGCGGCCCTGGACGGGGATTGTGGAGGGGCTCGGTAATCTGGTGGAGCGGGAGCGGCTGCAGGTGCCCCGGCTGGAAAACCTGCGGCTGAACGAATTATTTCCCCAGATGGACATGGGCGGGGACCGGGAAGCGGGGCTGGCGGAAGTCAAGGATATGCTCAAGGTGGATGCGGTATTCCATACTTTGTACACTACCCTGGAGGCAGCGGCCAGCCATAAGACTGTGGTAATTATCTTTGAGGACCTCCAGTGGATGGACCCTCTGAGTCTGTCCCTGTTAAGCTCCCTGATTCTTCACAAGAAATCCCCCCGGCTGCTGTTTCTCCTGACTGCCCAGGAATCCAAGGAAAAAGCTTTCCAGCAGTTTGAGGCGGCGGTGAGTATGTACCAGAAACTGCGAACTCTGGACCTGAAACCGGTGGGAGAAGACGTGGTGCGGCTTTTTGCTCAGCAGGCGGAGCTCAAGGTGCCGGTAACCGACGAACTGGTCCATCGCTTGATGCAGGAGTCGGAGGGAAATATTTTCCTTTTGAAGGAATGCCTGACGGCCTTTAAAAATACCGGCAGCTTGGATAATCTGACGGAAAATATGATCAACATTTTTAAGACCGGCTGCTGCTCCCTGACGGACACCCAGCAGAAGGTGTTGGAATTTATCGCTCTGTTCTACGATGGAGCGCCGCTGGCCATGATTTCCGAATACATGCACCTGAACAGCCTCCAGGCCCTGGAAATTCTGGAAGAACTCCGGAGCCGAAACCTGATCCGGCCGGTGACCCAGCAGCCGGAAGTGTTGTACGAAATCATCCAGCAAAAGCTCAAGGAATACATCCATCAGCAGGTATCCCCAGAAAAATGGCGGATCCTTCACGGCTATGTGGCTAGCCTGTGGGAAAAGCGGCTGACCCATTCGCCCCAGGATATTCGGCTGTATCACCATTTGGAGTACCATTATCAGGAGGCCGGGGAACTGGTGAACATGGGCCGCTACAAGCTGAAGATT
The DNA here is from genome assembly GCF_003472805.1 of Acidaminococcus sp. AM05-11. Lineage (NCBI taxonomy): Bacteria > Bacillati > Bacillota > Negativicutes > Acidaminococcales > Acidaminococcaceae > Acidaminococcus > Acidaminococcus sp. AM05-11. Next base: position 41,502 of record NZ_QRMX01000003.1, read on the forward strand.
TTGATGTACTACCTGAACTTCAGCAACGAACTGTTCCCGGTGCTCAGCAGCACGGAGATTACCCCCGATGACGAAAAGAGCTGCTACATTGAGACCAATTTGTCCCAATTCCTGTCAGAAGTGGATGAGATGATGCATACCATCAAGCGGAACTACGGGGAAACTCCCGAGGTCCGGGATTTGGAAATGACCTATCTCCACCTTATGGGCCGGCACTATATCCGGGTAGGGGAATACGAGAAGGGCGTGCGGAACATTTTGAGCCTGATTGAGCAGGCCTCTGAGGTCCACAACCGGGACTACATGCTCATGGGTTACAAGCAGATGATCTACTACGATATCCAGATTGGCAATACGGAAGAAATGAAAAACTATCTGGAAATCGCCCTGAACCTGGCGGATGAATGCAACTACCACAAGGAAATGGGTATCCTGCTCCGGCTGAAGGGCCTGAATATGATTATGCAGGGGAACTTTGAGGAGGCAGAGCGGCTGCTGAAGGAATCCATTTCCCCCTTCATGGTGACCCAAAATGTGAAGCGGCGGTATGCCCTGAATATTGCCGGGTCCTATAACTACCTGGGGGAAATCCGCCGGGGCCAGGGCAAGTTCCAGGAAGCCCTGGATTATTACAAACAGGCCCTGGACTACAGCAAGGACCAGGAAGCCTACAGTTCCTGGGTGGTATTTTCCTGCAATGCAGGGGTTGCCTGCTGGAATATGGGGGATTATGACCAGGCCAAAAAATATTTTCTCCAGGCCTACCAATTGTTCCCCCGGTACGTATTCTACTGGCGGCATCCCATTGTGGAGTCCGGTCTCAGCCTTTTGGCCATGCGGGAAAACAAGGAGGAGGAAGCTATCCGCTTCTTGGATGACGCCCTCCAGAAACTGGGGAATATGAATAATCCCAGGGAGGCAGGCTATGTGTATATGGCCATTGCCCTGCTGAAAAAACAGTACCCGGATAGCCGGATTGCCCAGCACTACGAAGGGACGGTGCTGTCCTACGGCACCCGGGCTTTGCAGGAACTGGATCCCTATCGGGATACCTGGGAACGGGCCCAAATGGAAAAATTGTTTTGATAGCTTCTGCCGGCGCAGTTTGCCGGCAGATTTTTTTGCGCCAAAAATACGGCAAGCTGGCCTGGTGCAAAAATATTTTCAGCTTGAAATATTTATAATTCCTTGCTACTCTAATACAGTAAAGCAAATCCCGCTGCGTGCAGCAGGCTGTTTCCAGGGGTGGGCAGCAGCCTTGCCTAGGCATGCCGGAAACGAAAGGAAGTCGATTGGTATGGAAATTATCGGAAATCCTATTGTTGTATCTGTCATCGTCATGTCTGCCCTGTGCCTCTTGAAGATGAACGTAATGCTGGCCATTCTGGTGGCCGCCATCATTGCCGGGCTTACCGGCGGCATGAATGTGGTGACTACCATCAGTACCCTGATTGCCGGCATGGGGGGCAACTCGGAAACGGCTCTGAGCTACATTCTGCTGGGCTCTTTGGCAGTGGCCATTGGCCGCAGCGGCCTGGCGGATATCGCTGCCCGGAAAATTACCAAAGTGGTGGGAACGAAAAAGACCGCTTTTGTTTTCTTGATTGCCTTTGTTTCCTGCTTCTCCCAGAACCTGATTCCTGTGCATATTGCCTTCATACCCATCCTGATTCCGCCCCTGTTGGTGGTCATGAACCATATGAAATTGGACAGACGGGCTGTAGCCTGCGCCCTGACCTTTGGCCTGAAAGCCCCCTACGTATCCCTGCCGGTAGGTTTTGGCCTGCTCTTTATGACCATCATCAAGGACCAGATGGTGGCCAACAATGTGACCGTTTCCATCAGTGACATTTCTTCTGTTATGTGGATTGGCGGGGTTTCCATGGTGGTGGGTCTGGTACTGGCTGTCTTCTTCTACAGCGGTGACCGGGAATACGAGGATCTGCCCATTACCGGCATGGATGAACACGCTGAGGAAGTAACCATGAACGCCGAATGCTGGAAAGCCCTGGCCGGCGCCGTAACGGCATTCCTGGCGCAGCTGTATTTCGAATCCCTGCCCATTGGCGCCATGTGCGGCCTTTTGGTGATGATTGTTACCGGTTCCATCAAATGGAAGGACATGGATGAAATCATTAACGGCGGTGTTGCCATGATGGGTTTCATTGCCTTCGTTATGCTGATTGCCGCCGGCTACGCCAATGTGCTGCGGGAAACCCACTCTGTAGAAGCCCTGGTGGCTGCCACCACCACCGTCATCAATACCAAATTCAGCGGTGCCTTCCTGATGCTGGCGGTGGGACTTCTGATTACCATGGGTATCGGCACTTCTTTTGGGACCATTCCCGTAGTTGCTTCCATCTACATTCCTTTGGGCTATCAACTGGGCTTTGGTACACCGGCCATCATCCTGCTGATTGGGATTGCTGCGGCCTTGGGGGATGCTGGGTCTCCTGCTTCTGACTCCACCTTGGGCCCTACCTCCGGTTTGAACGCCGATGGGCAGCACAACCATATCTGGGATACCTGCGTACCCACCTTTATTTTCTACGATATTACCCTGTTTATCGGCGGCCTGATTGGCGCCATGCTTTTGGGCTAATAAAATACCCCTTTTTAGGACTGCCGATTTCCCCGGCAGTCTTTTTTTGCCCCTTTTTCCGGAGGCGAAATTATATTATAATAAGGTATAATTATATTAGTTCGAAAATTGACCTTTGCAACATAAGAATGATTGTAGTTTCTTTGCGGAAAATGGCGGTTTTTCCAGTCACTTTGACTGAGCAAGCATAAATAAATGTGATGAATGGCCAGCAGCTGGCCCTGGTCGAAAAGCCGGGTCCGGCCTCCTGCAGGGGCCTCTGCCAAAGGCGGTCACCCGCAGGGAAGCAAGTTTGTGCGGGGAGGAATGAATATGGTTTCTTTGAAAAAAGTAATGGAAGTACTGGATGCACAGGTTGTGGTAGGCGCCAAGGAGCTGAACCGGGAAGTGAATTCTGCCTGCGGCAGCGATATGATGAGCGATGTACTGGCTTACGCCAAGGACCGGGCGGTACTGCTTACCGGACTTTTGAACATCCAGGTGGTGCGTACGGCGGACATCAGCGATATTTCCGCCATTGTCTTCGTCCGGGATAAGCATCCGGAACAGGAGGTGCTGCTGGCAGCCAAGGCCAAGAATATCCCTGTGCTCTACACCCGCTGCACCATGTTTGAAGCCTGCGGCCGGCTGTACACCCTGGGCCTTAGAGGCTGCTCTCCCAAGGACAGTACGGAGGAACTGTAACATGGAAGAGCTCTATCCGGTGGTGCCGGAGGATTTCGAACGGGCCGGAGCGGCTTCCATGGCCATCAAGGACCTGCTGAAACAGCTGGGCCTGCCTCCGGAATTTATCCGGCGGGTGGCCATTGGAGCCTACGAAGGGGAAATGAACTGCCTGATCCACGGAGGCGGCGGCCAGGTGAAGCTCCAGGTGGAGCCGGACGCCATCCGGGTCCAGGTCAGCGATGACGGCCCCGGCATCCCGGATATTCCCCAGGCCATGCAGGAAGGCTGGTCCACCGCTTCTGCCAAAATCCGCTCCATGGGCTTTGGGGCCGGCATGGGTTTGCCCAATATGAAAAAAGTGGCGGACCAGCTGGATATCCAGTCCACAGTGGGAAAGGGGACCAAGGTAACCATGACGTTTTCCCTGCCAGGGAAAACGGCGGGAAAGACAGGTGAGGCCTGATGGAGAGCTATTTGTGTTCGGTCCAGGTGGACCGGGAAAAATGCACGGGCTGTCTGCTCTGCGTCAAAAATTGCCTGGTGCAGGCCATCCGGGTCCGGCAGGGCAAAGCCCAGATTATTTCCGACAAATGCATTGATTGTGGGGAGTGCATCCGCTGCTGCCCGCCCCGGGCCATTGAGGGCCTGGCGGACCCGCTGGACCGGCTAAAGGACTACCGGGTAAACCTGGCTCTGGCCACCCCTTCCCTGTATGCCCAGTTCCCCGGGGATCTGCCGGCGTCCATTTTATGGGAAGGCTTGCGTGAAATTGGCTTTGACGGGGTCTTTGACGTGGCCCTGGCAGGGGATTATGTCAGTGGGGAAATGGAACGGTATCTGGCCCAATATCAGGGCCCCTGGCCGGTAATTTCTTCGGCTTGCCCGGCGGTGCTCCGGCTGATTCAGACCCGGTACCCGGAACTGGTTAAGCAGGTGCTGCCGGTATTGGCTCCGGCAGAAGCGGCAGCCATCTATACCCGCCGGGAGACCACCAAGCGGCTGGGCCTTGACCCGGAGCAGGTGGGCATCTGGTTTATTTCTCCCTGTCCGGCCAAGGGTACCAACATCCATCAGTCCGTGGACGTACTTCACACAGCCGTTACGGGCTCCTTTACCATTGCCTCCATTTACGGACCGTTAAGCAAGGCCGTAAAGGAACTGCGGGAAAAGCGCCACGAGTGGCCGGAAGCCACCCTGGGGTCGTCCTACGGCCTCAGCTGGGGCACCTGGGAGGGGGAAGTCCTTTCCACTGGCACCACCAGCTATGTGGCAGCCCAGGGCCCCCAGGAAGTGGACGAGCTGCTCCAGCAGATCAGCCTGAACAAGCTGTCAGAAGTACGCTATGCCTGCTGCTATAGCTGCGCCGGGGGCTGCGTAGGCGGTCCCTGCGTGGCCGTCAATAAATTTGTGGGCAATGCCCAGCTGCATCGCCGGGTCCAGCGGCGCCGGGAACGGGAACCCCAGGACCGGTTGGAAACCCTGCATCGCCACCAGGTGTGCGAGGATTTCCCCCTGTCGGAAGGCTACATCAAGGCTCTCCAGCCCCGGCCGGATCCGCCCCTGGCAGAAGATTTTCGGGAGGCGCTGGACAAGCTGTCCCAGCTGCGGCAGCTTCAGGCAGAACTTCCCCAAATCGACTGCGGAGCCTGCGGGGCACCTACCTGCAATACCCTGGCAGAAGATGTGGTTAGGGGCTATGCCCAGAAGGACGACTGCATCTTTGTGTACCGGAAAGAGTGGGGGAAAGATAGGAAAAATCAATAGGTCAGCTTTTCTATCGAAAGTTTTTCCCATTATAGCTAGCTTTGTTCTTGCAAGTTACAGAAAATATTGTTATTATTTATGGCATGGATGTCTGTCTTAAATATAGCAATTTTCAGAAATACCAAATTTCACTGCGCCTGGCAACAGGCAAAACGGGAGGAATTGCAAATGATCAATATTAACGATCGAGTCCATTGTGCAGCAGCACTGAGCAAAATCACCACGGCTGAAAAAGCCGCCGAAATTATCCAAGATGGCATGAACCTGGGCATGAGCGGTTTCACGCCCTCCGGCTATCCCAAGGCACTGCCCTTGGCTCTGGCGGAAAGAGGCAAGAAGGAACCCTTCAAGGTTAACGTATGGACGGTATTAGCTGGTCCGGAAATCGATACGGAAATGGTCAACGCCGGTATTGTAGGCAACCGTATGCCGTACCAAACCGACAAGACCTGCCGGAATGCCATCAATAATGGCCAAATTAAATACGTGGATGCCCACATCAGCCATTTCAACCAATTGGCTCGCTTTGGCTTCCTGCCGGAACGCCGGGATGTCGATGTGGCCATTATTGAAGCCTGCGCCATCAAAGACCTGGGCAAGGGCAAAATCGGCATCATCCCCACCACCAGCCTGGGCGGCAGCTGCGGCTATGTGCAGAGCGCCAAGAAGGTCATCATCGAAGTCAATGTGACCCAGCCGGTGGAATTGGAAGGTATGCATGACTGCTACGTTCCCCTGGATCCTCCGTACCGGAAAATCATCCCCATTGAAAAGCCGGAAGATTTGATTGGTACTCCGTACATTCCCTGCGACCTGGACAAGGTAGCGGCCATTGTTCCCTGCGACATTCCGGATAAACCCAGCAAATTGTCTGCCGTAGACGACGATGCCCGGGCTATGGGCCAGAACCTGGTAGACTTCTTCAAGGCAGAAGTCAAGGCCGGCCGTCTGCCCAAGAACCTGCTGCCGCTGCAATCCGGCGTAGGCTCTGTAGCCAATGCTGTTATCAACGGCCTGGTAAACTCCGATTTTGAGGACCTGACCGTATTTACGGAAGTTATCCAAGACGGGATGTTCGACCTGATTGATGCCGGCAAGCTGAGAGTGGCTTCTGGCGCTTCCCTGACCCCGTCCGCTCCGTATATGGAAAAACTGTACAAGAACTTTGACAAATATAAGAAACACCTGATCCTGCGTCCGCAGGAAATTTCCAACAACCCGGAAGTGGTGCGCCGTTTGGGCGTTATTGCTATGAACACCGCCATTGAATGCGATATCTACGGCAACATCAACTCCTCCCACATCTGCGGCACCAACATCATGAACGGTATCGGCGGCAGCGGTGACTTTGCCAGAAACGGCTACCTGACGGTATTCTTTACCAACAGCATGGCCAAGGGCGGCAAGATCAGCTCCGTGGTTCCCTTCTGCTCCCATATCGACAGCACCGAACACGATGTGGACATTATCGTTTCCGAACGGGGCGTTGCCGACCTGCGCGGCCTGTCCCCGAAAGAAAGAACACCCATCATCATCGACAAGATTGCCAACCCCAAATACCAGCCCCTGCTGAAGGATTACTTTGAACGGGCCTGCGTAGCCTGCCATAACAGCCAGACCCCGCACATCCTGGAAGAAGCGTTCTCCTTCCATGAACGTCTACTGAAAACTGGCACCATGGAAGTGAAGTAAAACCCAATTTTCCGAAAACATGTGGCAACACAATGATATTTATGTTACAATTACCGTGTTTTGGTTTTTCGCATAAATAATCATGTTTGAGGAGGTGCGTGTATTTGACAACACAAGAAAAAATCGATGATATGTTTGCCCGCTACGAAAAAATCGAAGCCGGCGGCGGTGCCAAGAGAGTCGGCAAGCAGCATGACTCTGGCAAAATGACTGCCCGGGAACGGATTGCCGCATTTTTGGATGAAGGCAGTTTCGTGGAACTGGATAAATTCGTAGAACACCGGTGCACCAATTTCGGACAGGAAAAGAAATATCTGGCTGGAGACGGTGTAGTAACTGGTTATGGCACGGTTAACGGTCGCACAGTATTTGTTTTCGCACAGGATTTCACCGTAGAAGGTGGCTCTTTGGGCGAAATGCACGCCAATAAAATTGCAAAAGTTCAAGAAATGGCTTTAAAAACTGGAGCTCCCATTGTGGGCATGGCCGATTCCGGCGGTGCCCGCATTCAGGAAGCCACGGATGCCCTGGCAGGCTTTGGTAAGATGTTCAAGCAGAATACCATGTCCTCCGGGGTAATCCCCCAGATTTCCGCCATCATGGGACCCTGTGCCGGCGGCGCCGTGTACAGCCCGGCCCTGACGGACTTCATCTACATGGTGAAGAAAAGCTCCAAGATGTTCATTACCGGACCGGAAGTGGTGAAATCCGTTACCGGCGAGGATGTGGGCCAGGAAGACCTGGGTGGTACCTTTACCCACAGCACCCGCTCTGGCGTAGCTGATTTTGCGGCCGAAAACGATGCAGACTGCCTGGAACAGATCCGGTACCTGCTGAGTTTCCTGCCTTCCAACAACCGGGAAAACCCGCCTGTGTACGACACCGGCGACAGCGCTTTCCGGATGGATGAGTCCCTGAACACCATCATCCCCGATGGTTCCCACCTGCCCTACGATATGTACAAGGTTATCCGTAGCATTGTGGATAATGGGGAGTATGTGGAACCCCACCGGATGTATGCCCGGAACATCATCACCTGCCTGGCCCGTCTGGACGGCTCTACGGTGGGCATCATTGCCAACCAGCCCCGGATTATGGCCGGCTGCCTGGACATCAACGCTTCGGATAAGGCTGCCCGCTTCATCCGTTTCTGCGATGCGTTCCGGATTCCCCTGATCAACATCGTGGACGTGCCTGGGTTCCTGCCCGGTACGGACCAAGAATACGGCGGCATTATCCGCCACGGTGCCAAAATGCTGTACGCCTACTGTGAAGCAACCGTTCCCAAGATTACCCTGGTAACCCGGAAAGCTTACGGCGGCGCATATCTGGCCATGTGTGCCCAAGACCTGGGTGCCGATCACGTTATCGCCTGGCCCACGGCAGAAATTGCCGTAATGGGACCCCAAGGCGCTGCCAAGATTATTTTCCGTCATGATCCCGATGTGGAACAGAAGACGGAAGAATACATCAACAACTTCGCTACCCCTTATTACGCTGCTAAGCATGGTATGGTGGAAATGGTCATCGAACCGAAGACCACCCGTCCTACCCTGATTAAAGCATTGCGCATGCTCAAGAGCAAGCAGGAAGACCGTCCTAAGAAAAAGCACGGCAATATCCCGCTGTAATTTGGTGCTGCGCACCCCTTGACCCACAAAACGACCAAGAGGAAAGAGAGGTGAGGTAATGACAGAGAATCCGTTGCTTATTGCAGCCATCAATCTGACGATTGTTTTTGGCGTGCTGATTGTGTTGGGCATTATGATGACCCTTGTCCATGCAATCGATCCAACGAAGAAAAAATAACCTGTCTACACAATTCAAATGCAGTGTCTAGACTGCCCTTCACCTGCAGTTTCTAGAGGCTCATGAGCCGCATACGGGCCAATCGCCCGCGGCGCTACTCATCTCTCTCTACCTTGGTTTTCGCAGCGTGCTGCTTGTTTGTATGTTGAAATCGAAGCGGGAAGCAATTTGCCAAGCAAAAGCATCCGTTCCGCTGGGATTTTGATATAAACCATTTTTTCCATTTAGAGGAAAGCGAGGTGACGTACATGACCGACAACCCGTGGCTGATTGCCGTGATCAACATGACAATCGTGTTCGGCGTGCTGATTATACTGGGCATCATGATGACCATCATCCATATGATTGACCCGACAAAAAAGAAAGCTGCCGCAAAAAAAAAGCCTGTAGCTGCTAAGCCGGCTCCTTCCGTTGCTGCCAACAAACGGCAGGAAGAAGAAAAAGTAGCGGCTATCGCCGCTGTCCTGGCAATGGTACAGGACGAAGATGATGCTGTTGCAGCCGCCCTGATGGCCGCTATCGCACAGCATAAGAAAATGATGGAACCTATGGCTCTGCCTCATCATTTCTTTTAAGGAATCGTTGAGGGGCGATTCGTGATGGACCACATTCTATTTTTCCAAAATTCGAGGAGGGTTTTCTAATGAAAAAGTTCAATGTTAACGTAAATGGCACTGTATACCAAGTGGAAGTTGAAGAAGTTGGCGGTACTGTAAGCGCAGCTCCTGCTGCTCCTGCTGCTCCTGCCGCTGCTGCTCCTGTAGCTGCTGCTCCTGTAGCCGCTCCTGCTGCTGCTCCTACTGCTGCTCCTGCTCCGGCTCCTGCCGCTGCTCCCGCTCCTGCTGCTGCCCCGGCTGCTCCTGCTGGTGCCAACACCATCGAAGCTCCTATGCCTGGTAAGGTTCTGTCCGTAAACGTTAAACCTGGCGACAAAGTTGAAGCTGGCGATGTCCTGCTGATTCTGGAAGCCATGAAAATGCAGAATGAAATTATGGCTCCTGAAGATGGCACCGTTACCGACGTTCGCGTAAACGCTGGTGACACCGTTGCTACTGGCGACGTAATGGTAATTCTCTAATTCCTTGCGCCACCAATCTAAAGGAGGATATTAAAATATGGATGCTTTTCTGGTAGCCCTTGCTTCTGTCATCAACGACAGCGGCTTCGTGGCTTTTACCACAGGCAATGCCATCATGATGCTGGTAGGCTGTGTCCTGCTGTATCTGGCAATCGTAAAGGGTTTCGAGCCGTTGCTGCTGACCCCGATTGCGTTCGGCTGCCTGCTGGCTAACGTACCCCGCACCGGTTTCGAAACCGATCCTGGTGTAATGCAATTGATCCTGGGCGGTATCAAATACGAAGTATTCCCGCCGCTGATTTTCATGGGCGTAGGCGCCATGACCGACTTCGGTCCCCTGATTGCCAACCCCAAAACCCTGCTCCTGGGCGCAGCTGCCCAGGCCGGCGTATTCGTTGCCCTGCTGGGTGCAATGCTGCTGGGCTTCAACGTGCGTGAAGCTGCTGCTATCGGCATCATCGGTGGTGCTGACGGCCCGACTTCCATTTACCTGGCAACCAAGATGGCTCCCCATCTGCTGGGCGCAATCGCTGTAGCTGCTTACTCCTACATGTCCTTGGTTCCCCTGATTCAGCCTCCTATCATGAAGCTGTTCACCACCAAGAAAGACCGTCAGATCAAAATGGCTCAGCTGCGTACGGTAACCCACTTCGAAAAAGTGGTTTTCCCGATTATGTGCACCATTTTCATCTCCCTGCTGCTGCCCTCCGTTTGCTCTCTGATCGGTATGCTGATGCTGGGCAACCTGTTCACTGAATCCGGCTGTATGGACCGTCTGTCCGATACCGCACAAAATGCTTTGATGAACACGGTTACCATTATGCTGGCTACTGGTACTGGTTTGACCATGAAGTCTGAAAGCTTCCTGACCACCCAAACCCTGCTGATTATCTTCTTGGGCCTGGTTGCTTTCGCCGGTGGTACTGCTGCTGGCGTTATCTTCGGTAAACTGATGTGCATCGTTGACGGTGGCAAGACCAACCCGCTGATCGGCAGTGCCGGTGTATCCGCAGTGCCTATGGCTGCCCGTGTTTCCCAGATTGTGGGACAACAGGCCAACCCTGGCAACTTCCTGCTGATGCATGCTATGGGCCCCAACGTGGCTGGTGTAATTGGTACGGCAGTTGCTGCTGGTACCATGCTGGCAATGATTGGACCTGCACAATAAGCTTTAACCTGAAAAGTGGTTATGACAGAAATGTCATAACCACTTTTTTTAATGAGTTAACGCAAAAACAAGGCTCCTTTTAAAGAGAAGGGGCCTTGTTTTGTCAGGCAGCCCTTCTGCTTCAGGCCCATACCGATACTTTACCAAGGGACGGAACAGAAATTTCCCGGCTCTTTCCCGAAATTCCCCAGAATCCCAAGAAATGCCTTACTTTACGGGTAAATTTTGATATAATAAGGAAGTTAAGGATTTTTAGGTGAGGAATGAAGAAATGAAGGAGAAACACGTGGAAGAATACAAGGAATATTCAACAGTCAGTAAGGAACGACGGTATTTGCAGTGGGCGGCCCTGGCCGTAATTGGCATTTCTTGGGCCTACGAAGGGTACCATACCTTTGCCCTGTACCAGTTCAGCCTGATGGGCTGGGGCTACAATGTGCTGTTTTTGCTCCTGTGGTGCTGGCGCTGTATGTTTGATTATACGGTGGTGCTTACCGGCAAGGACCTGCGGGTGATTATGTATGGCCTGGGCATTGAGCGCCGGATGACCGTCCATTTAAAAGATATGGAAAGTTTTTCCAATCAGTATAAGCGGAGCTTTTTCCGCAAAACTGCCATCAAAAAGTATGTGCACCGCTATTCTTCCATCGATCCCAATCCCCAGCGGATCCTGGTGTATAGGGAGAACGGCAAATTGTGCGCCCTGCTGTTCAAATCCAGCGGTAAGCTGATGCAGCTGCTGGCAGAGCGGTACCCCAAGCAGTACCTGCAATTCCCGGAATAAAGGAGAATGGTTGTGAATACGTATATTGGAACCGTGGTGGCCATTCATGGCCAGCAGGCACGAGTAAAAATTGAACAAAAGCCAGGGGAGCAGCGCCCCAAGCAGCTGGATTGCTGGAACGCCTGCGAAGCCAAGCGGGGAATGCGGGTCCTGGTGGAACGCCAGGAAGTAGAAGCTGGCAAGGCCAAACTCATTGCCCGGGGCATTCCTGTGCTGACCGCAGTGGCCGGGGCGGCTTTTGGACGGGCTATGGCCCACTTTTTCCCCCTGCCCCAGTGGCAGGTGGTGCTGGGCAGCACTGTTATCTGGCTGCTTTTGGGCTGGAACTACGCCCGGAATTTTCGCAAGGTGGTCAATCCCCGGGGTGCCCAGTGGACCGTTACCGGGTACTACAGCGATGGGATGATTCCTGGTGTGGACGACCCGGTTTCTTCTGAGGAGGAATAAGCATGCTGGGCGCAAAAAATGGATTGTGGCTGGTAGGAGCCCTGGCGGCAGGGGCTGTGATGGGAGGGCTTGTGGCAGAAAGCCTCCAGGCGTCCCAAGTACTGGGCCCCATTACGGATACCCTGGTGCGGCAGTACCAGATTATTTCCGTGCCGCCGGTGGATGTGGATTTGTACATTGCCAAGCTGACCATCGGCTTTACCTTTTCTCCCAACCTGGTGGCGATTGTTGGCATGGTGCTGGGAGCCATTATTTATAACAAGTTATAAGGAGGACCTATGGAGATACTTTTGGCTTCTGCTTCTCCCCGCCGGCTGGAACTGCTGCGTCAGGCGGGCCTGAATCCCCGGGTGGTGGTAAGCCACTGCGAAGAACTGAAGGAAAGCGCTTCTCCGGAGGATCTGGTGCTGCACAATGCTCTGGCCAAGGGGCGGGCTGTGGCCTCCCAGGAAAACCCTTCAGCTCTGGTGATTGCCACCGATACGGTGGTAGCGGTGGACGGGAAAATCCTGGGCAAACCCCAGGATACCAAGGACGCTGCCCGGATGCTGCGGCTGCTCAGCGGCCGGACCCATCAGGTACTTACCGGGGTAGCCCTGTTTTACCGGGGGCAGGAGAAAGCCCGGGTGGACGTGACAGAGGTGACTTTTGCACCCTTGACGGACCAGCAGATCGCCTGGTACATTGGTACTGGGGAACCCCTGGATAAAGCCGGAGCCTACGGCATTCAGGGAAAAGCAGCACTTTTTATACCCACTATACACGGGTCCTACAGTAATGTGGTAGGACTTCCCTTAGCAACTTTACTTACACTATTCGCAGAAATGGACGTGATGCAAGATGACACACTATTTGATCAAGGAAATGCTGCCGGAGGAACGGCCTCGTGAAAAAATGCTGGCGCTGGGACCCCAGGCCCTGACCCCTCGGGAACTTTTGGCCATTCTCATTGGCAGCGGCACCAAGGGCCGGTCGGCCCTGGATATTGCCGGAGAACTGGTAGGGGACCTGCTGAAGGATGAAGCCCTGGCCCGGACCCAGGACCTGCAGGAACTGACGGTGGTTCATGGGCTGGGTCCCAGCAAGGCGGCGGTGATTATGGCTGCCCTGGAGCTGGGCCGCCGGGTGGCCGCCAACAGCAAGCCCAAAATGGGCCTGATCCGCTGCCCGGAAGACGGGGCCATGCTGGTGATGAGCCGGCTGCGCCACGAAAACCAGGAACATTTTCAGGTAATCCTGCTCAACAGCAAAGGGCGGGTAACGGCCATCAAGGAAATCTCCCAAGGCTCCCTGAACGCGTCGGTGGTCCATCCCCGGGAAGTGTTTGCTCCGGCGGTGGTGCATCATGCAGCGGCCCTTTTGGCCGTGCACAACCATCCTTCCGGGGATCCCACGCCCAGCCAGGAAGACCGGGACCTGACCCGGACCCTGGTCAAGGCCGGAGAAATTTTGGGCATTCCCGTGGTGGACCATTTGGTCATCGGGGATGGGGCCTACTATAGTTTTAAGGAACATGATTTGATTTAGGCCGGCAGCTGCCGGAAATATAGAAAAGAAAGGGAGGGGAAACCCATGCTGGAATTTTTTGATTCGCTGCATACGGATGTGGGCATTGATTTGGGTACGGCCAATACCCTGATTTGCCTGAAGCACCAGGGAATCGCCCTCCAGGAACCGTCCGTGGTGGCGGTGGATGACCGTACCGGCAAGGTACTGGCGGTGGGCAAGGCTGCCAAACAGATGGTGGGCCGGACGCCCCAGGGCATCAGTACGGTACGGCCCCTGCGCCACGGGGTAATTGCCGATTTTGAACTGGCGGCGGTGATGCTGCGGCACCTGCTCCGGCAGGCTCTCCAAAAGCGTTCCTTTGTCCGCAGCCGGGCGGTGATCAGCGTGCCCTGCGGAGTGACCAATGTGGAACGACGGGCGGTCATCGATGCGGCCCTGGAAGCCGGGGTCAAGGAAGCCTACCTGCTGGAAGAACCTTTGGCTGCGGCTCTGGGGGCAGGCCTGCCCATTAAGGAAGCCACCGGGCTTATGGTGGTGAATCTGGGAGGCGGCACCACGGAAGTGGCGGTCATCTCCCTGGGCCAGATTGTCTTCTCCCGAACCCTCCGGCTGGGCGGCGCAGAAATGGATGATGCTCTTGTACGGGCTATCAAGAAAAAGTATAATCTTCTTATCGGTGAACAGATGGCGGAAACCATCAAGCTTGAAATTGGAACCCTGCGAAAAACAACCCCCAGCGCTGTGATGGAAATCCGGGGCCGGGACCTGCTGACAGGGCTCCCCCAAAGCCGCCTTTTGGATCAGAACCAGGTCCGGGAAGCCCTATTGGAACCGGTGCGCAGCATTGTGGAGACCATTCGGGGAACCCTGGAACAGATGCCGTCCGAAATGGCGGCAGATGTGCTGGATCGGGGCATTGTGCTCACCGGCGGGGCCGCCCTGCTGCGGGACCTGGACTGGGTACTGACCCGGGAAACGGGTCTGACGGTAGTGGTGGCCGAAAACGCCCTGGGCTGTGTGGCCCTGGGCACAGGACGAGCTGCGGAAAATATGAATCTGTTCCATAAGGGACATCGACCGGCGGGGAGCAAATGAGAAAGCGACGAGTGGTAATGAAGAAGGAGAGAAAAATACGGCTGGCAGTGGTGGCTGCCATTGTCCTGGTACTGGGCGGCGTAGGCTGGGACCTGCTGCATCATTTTGCAGCGGGCAACACCGTGCTTTCCACCCTTTCCCGGCCCGTGAACTTTATTGTGGGCGGCCTGGGCAAAGGGGTACAGGGGGCCTCCGACTTCTTGACGAACCGCAATGGGGTGGCCAAGGAAAACAAGGACCTGAAACGGGAAAATGAGGAGTTGCGCCAAAGCAACGCAGAGCTTTTGGCCATGAAGGCGGAAAATGTCCGCTTGGCCAAACTGCTGAAGTTTACGGAACTTCATCCTGCCTGGCAGACCACCCCGGCCAAGGTCATCAGCCGGGACCTGGGGGATTTCAAGGACGTGATCCTGATTGATAAGGGCAGCGACGACGGCCTCCAGATGAATATGCCGGTGGTGAACAGCTCCGGCCTGATAGGCATTATCGATGGGGTGTATCCCCATATGGCCAAAGTACTGCTGATTTCCAGCCCCAGAAGCCGGATTGGCGGCCTGAACCTCCGGGGAGATTCTCGGGCGGCGGGAATCGTCAACGGCGTGGCCGGGCCGGACCAGCAGCTGGAAATGCGGAACTTGACTCGGAACGCAGATGTGCTGCCGGGGGATACCATTGTGACCAGCGGTTACAGCGGCTACAATCCTGGAGGCATCATCATTGGCACCATTGAGGAAGTCCGCATGGACCCTGGGGGCCTGACTAAGAGTGCTTCCATTGCTCCAGCGGTGGATTATGCCCATTTGGAGGAAGCCCTGGTCATTACCAACTTCCATGGGTTTGCAGATTTCCTCCGGGAGGAAGGGAAGGACCCTGATGTGCCCGCTTCCAAAGGAGGCAGATCATGATCCTGCGCGCCTTGGCTTGGCTGTTTTTTACCCTGTTTTTGTTTAGTTTGGAAAATCATTGGTTTATGTTTTTCACCACCACCCAGTCTCCTGACTTGCTGCTGCTCTTCCTCCTGCTCTACGCGCTGGACCAGGGAGAGCGGGGCGGCACGTTCTACGGACTGGGTATTGGTGCATTATTGGATGTGGTCACGTTCAGCTATTTTGGCTGGCATATGGTGACCCGGGCCTTTATCGGCTACGTGGTGGGAAAGAACCGGCTGAATATGTTTGCAGACCGGCTGCCCACCTATTTGATTTTGACCTTTATGGTAACCTTGCTTTTGCGGGTGGCAACCTCCCTGTTTTTGTGCTTCATGCAGGGCAGGTGGCTCCCTTTTTGGCCGTTTTTGGTGCTGACGGTGAAAAGTATAGGCTGGAATCTGATCTGTGCCCCGGTCATGTGGTTTTTGTACCACAAGCTGAAACAACGGCTCCACAGTCGGATGGATTATTATTATCATCTGTAGGAGAAACGCTGTGCTGAATAAAAAGTTTGCTTACCGTCTGGAATTCCTGCTGTTTTCCGGCGTTATCATTATCTGCATCCTGATTGGGCGGATGTTCTACCTGCAAATCCTGCGGGGCAGCTACTACAGCCGTCAGGCAGAAGGGAACCGGACCCGCTACACCCGGATTGTGGCCCCCCGGGGCATTATCTACGACTGCAACGGGGAAGAACTGGCCAACAACAAGCCGGGCTTTATGATTTCCTTAGTGCGCCGTTCCGACGGCTACAACAAGGAAACTCTGGAGCGGTTGTCCGTTATTTTGAACCTGCCCATGGAGAAAATCCAGGATACCATCAAGCTCCATTCCGTAGGGGCGGAACCCATCCGGCTGGTACGGAATGCTTCTCCGGAAGTGGTGGCCAAGATTGAAGAAAATCTGCGCTACCTGCCCGGGGTAATGGTGGAAGTGCAGCCGGTGCGGTACTATCCCAACAAGGAGCTGGCCGTCCACGTACTGGGGTATGTGGGGGAAGTCAGCGATTACGAAATTGAACAAGGGGTGTACAGCGACCTGAAAGCCGGGGACATTATCGGCAAGGCAGGCCTGGAAAGCTACTATGACGCCAACCTGAGAGGGGAAGACGGCAGCTACCGGGAAGAAGTGGACGTGGTGGGCCGTGTGGTCCAGGTCATGGATAAGGTGGAGCCCAAGCCCGGGGAGGGCCTGGTGCTCACCATCGATGCCAAGCTCCAGAAAATCACGGAAGAAGCGGTGGACCGCCAGCTGAAGGCCATTGGGGCCCGGGGCTGCGCCGTGGTGGTGCTGGACCCCAACAACGGGGAAGTGAAGGCCCTGGTCTCCCGGCCGGGCTTTGACCCCAACTGGTTTGTGAACGGCATCAGCGAAAAGAACTGGAACTACCTGAATACGGACCCTTTCCATCCCATGACCGACAAGGCCATTGCCGGGGAATATCCTCCCGGTTCTACGTTTAAGATTGTCACCGGTTCGGCGGCATTGGAAGAAAAGAAGGTAACTCCGGACGAACTGATCTACGACTCCGGCCGGCACTGGCTGATTGATATGCGCAACGCCGGCGGGGAAGCTCTGGGGTATATCAACTTCAAACGGGCCCTGGCGGCTTCCGATAACGTGTACTTCTACGAAATGGGCAACCGACTGGGCATCAATCTGATTGACAAATACGCCAAGGACTTTGGCTTTGGACAGCGGACGGGCATTGACCTTCACGGGGAAGCCGAGGGGCTTATTGCTACGCCGGAATACAAGAAGAAAGTGTTTGACGAAGACTGGTATTTGGGGGATACCTTCAATACCGCCATTGGCCAGGGCTTTACCCTGGCAACCCCCATTCAGGTGGCGGAAATGATGAGTGCGGTGGCTACCGACGGCCGTCGCTTTAAGCCCCATCTGGTCAGCAAGATCATCAACGATGACGGCAGTGTGGACCAGACCTTTGAACCGGTGGAGGAGGGGAAACTGCCGGTTTCGGAGGCTACCCTGAAACTGGTGCAGGAAGGCCTGGAAGCCGTTACGGAAGAAGGCGGTACCGCTTCTTCCCTGAAGAACCTGCCGGTGGCCGTAGCGGGCAAGACCGGTACGGCAGAAAACCCCCATGGCTTGGACCATGGCTGGTTTGCCGCCTATGCCCCAGCCAAGAAACCTCAGCTGGTAGTGGTGTGCATTGTGGAACAGGGCAGTTACGGTGCCGTGTCCGCAGTGCCTATTGTCAAAAGTATTTTGGAATATGCCTTTACGGATCCCCGGGTACGCCGGGAGGGCAACAAGAAATAAGGAGCAGCTATGCGGATACAGATCAAAAAATATTTTCGCAATATCGATATGCCGCTGCTGGTCAGTGTCCTGCTGCTGATTACCATTGGCATTATCCTGATTGGCAGCGCCACCCACGCCAATGTGCCCGGCCCCAAGCGCTACAGCTTTGTGCTGCGGCAGCTGAGCTTTGCGGGCATCAACCTGGTGCTGGGGGCTTTCCTCCTGCGGTTTGATTACCGGGTGCTGAAACAGTTGGCCCGGCCCCTCTACATTTTCAACATCGTCATGCTGCTGTGCGTCATGCTCTTTGGCAAAAGTGCCCTGGGCGCCCAGCGCTGGCTGCAGCTGGGACCCATCAGCATCCAGCCCAGTGAGTTTGCCAAGGCCATTATGATTATCGCCCTGTCCTCCTACGTGGACGACCGGCTGCCGCTTTTAACGGATTTTCGTAGCTGGCTGCCGGTATTTGGCTACGTGCTGGTGCCCTTCCTATTTGTTATGAAGCAGCCCGACCTGGGAACCTCTTTGGTTTTCCTGGCCATTTTGTTGGGCACCATGATTGTCTGCGGCTTTAAGCTCCGCTATTTTTTGGCCATGGGCGGTCTGGGTCTTGCTTCAGCGCCCCTGGTCTGGCGGGTGCTTCACGAGTACCAGCGGAACCGGATCCGGGTATTTTTGAACCCTGGCCTGGAGCCCTACGGCAGCGGCTACCACGTAATCCAGTCCATGATTGCCATTGGCTCCGGCCTGTTTTTTGGCAAGGGACTGTTCCAGGGAACCCAGAGCCAGTTAAACTTCCTGCCGGAAAACCACACGGACTTTATTTTTGCGGTGGCCGGGGAAGAATTTGGCTTTATCGGGGTAACGATTATCCTGCTGCTTTACGGGGTGGTGGTGTACCGGGGCATCAAGATTGCCCTGCATGCCTCCGATGACTTTGGCACCCTATTGTCCGTGGGCATCGTATCCATGTTTTTGTTCCATATTCTGGTGAATGTGGGCATGACCAGCGGCATTATGCCCGTTACCGGCGTGCCCCTGCCCTTTATGAGCTACGGCGTCAGCTCCCTGACCACCAATATGCTGATGGTCACCCTGCTGCTGAACATCAACGCCCATCATCAGACATTACGTTTTCATTAAGGAGAGACCATGAAAAAAGATTTTCCTATCGATATACTCAGCGCTGTAGAAAAACCGGCCCGTTATACGGGAATGGAATTCGGCAGCATTGTCAAATCCGAAGCCGAAACGGAGGTTTCCTTCTGCCTGGCTTTCCCGGACACCTACGAAATCGGCATGAGCTACCTGGGTTTTAAAATCCTGTACGCCTGCCTGAATGCTGTGGAAGGGATTGCCGCCGAGCGGGCTTTTGCCCCTTGGGTGGATATGGAGGAAAAAATGCGGGAGCGGAAGCTGCCCTTGGCCTCTTTGGAAAATTCCCGGGCCCTGAAGGATTTTGACCTGGTGGGCTTTACCCTGCTGTACGAAATGTCCTATTCCAACATTGTGAATATGCTGGATATGGGCGGGGTGCCCATTTGGGCCAAGGACCGGACCCTGGACGATCCCTTTGTCTGTGCCGGGGGCTGCTGTGTGTTTAACAGCGAACCCTTGGCAGATTTCCTGGATTTCTGCATGCTGGGGGATGGGGAAAAGATTATTGTGGAAGTCTCCCTGCTGTACCGGGATTGGAAGCGGGAAGGCAAGCCTGGAGGCCGGAAGGAATTTCTGCGCCGGGTTTCCCAGATTCAGGGGGTTTACGTACCCAGCTTTTATGATGTCACCTATAACGAGGATGGTACCCTGAAGGCCTATACCCCCAATGAACCTACGGCACCGGAAGTGGTGTACAAACGGGTGGAGCAGGATGTGGACGGCCTGGCCTTTCCTACCAATCCCATTGTGCCCTACAGTGATACGGTCCACGACCGGATTATGCTGGAATTGTTCCGGGGTTGCACCCGGGGCTGCCGGTTCTGCAATGCCGGCATGATCTACCGGCCCATCCGGGAACGGCGGCCGGAAACGGTGCTGAAGCTGGCGGAGAAACTGGTGCCGGCAACGGGCTACAACGAAATTTCCCTGTTCTCCCTGAGCACCGCGGATTATTCTTACCTGGAACCGTTAACCCAAAAGCTGATTTCCGAGTTCAAAAAGGACCGGGTCAGCGTGTCCCTGCCCTCCCTGCGTATTGACAGCTTCTCCGTAAAATTGGCCCAGGAGGTCCAGGCGGTGCGGAAAAGCGGGCTGACCTTTGCTCCGGAAGCGGGCAGCCAGCGGATGCGGGACGTCATCAACAAGGGTGTAACGGAAGAAGACCTGATGAACGCCGTGGGGGCAGCCTTTGCCAACGGCTGGTCCCAGGTGAAGCTGTA
The DNA here is from genome assembly GCF_003472805.1 of Acidaminococcus sp. AM05-11. NCBI lineage: Bacteria > Bacillati > Bacillota > Negativicutes > Acidaminococcales > Acidaminococcaceae > Acidaminococcus > Acidaminococcus sp. AM05-11. Next base: position 61,688 of record NZ_QRMX01000003.1, read on the forward strand.
CTTTATGATTGGCCTGCCCACGGAAACCGACGAGGACGTCTTGGCCATTGCCAAGCTGGCCCAAATGGTCCAGTGGAAGTACAAGCAGGTTACCGGCAAGGGCGGCGCCAAGGTTACGGTCAGCGTGGCCAACTTTGTGCCCAAGCCCTATACGCCCTTCCAGTGGGCCGGCCAGAATACCAAGGCTGAATTTGACCGGAAGCACATGCTGCTCAAGAATGCCTTCGCCAAATTGAAGAACATCAATTACCAATACCACGATTCCCGTACCAGCCTGATGGAAGGGGTCCTGGCCCGGGGTGACCGGCGGCTGGGAAAAGCCATCTATCTGGCCTGGCAGCGGGGCGCCAAGTTTGACAGCTGGGGTGAGTTCTTTGACTATGACCGGTGGAAACAGGCCATTGAAGACGTGGGCCTTACCATGGACTTCTACAACAGCCGGCCCCGGGGCGAAAAGGAAGTGTTCTCCTGGGAGCATACCAGCTGCGGAGTGACCCGGCAGTTCCTGTGGAGCGAACTGGAAAAGGCCAAACGGGCGGACCTGACCCATGACTGCCGGCGGGATACTTGCACGGGCTGCGGGGTCTGCCAGAAACTGAACGTAAAAATCATCGATTGGAAGGAGACGGAAGCATGAAATTACGGCTGCAGATAACCAAAGAGCCGGGCATCCGCTTCATTTCCCATCTGGAATACCAGCGGAGCCTGGAAAAAGCCATCCGGCGGGCGGACCTACCGGTGGCCTATTCGGAAGGCTTCAATCCCCATATGAAGTTTTCCCTGGCATCGGCCCTTAGCGTGGGCGTTACCAGCACCTGCGAGTTTGCCGAGGTACGGCTGGTGGAAGAGCGGCCCCTGGAGGAGCTGGTAACTGCCCTCAAGGCAGCCCTGCCCATGGGCATCCGGATTGTCAAGGCGGACCTGGCGGACGACAAGGCCCCCATGCTCATGGCCTCCGCCCAAGGGGCCAGCTACCAGGTGGAGGTACCCTGCCCGGAAGACCCGGCAGCGGGTATTGCGGCCTTTAACCAGGCCTCAGAGGTGCCCTACACCAAAACCCACAACAAGGCCAAGGGAAAACCCAAAACCATCAACGTCAAGGACTTTATTCCCCAGGTGGACGCAGCCTGGCAGGATGGGGTCCTGAAACTGGCTTTTGACTGCCGTATCACACCTACGGGCAGCATGAAAGCGTCCCAGCTCCTGGAAATTCTGGAAAAGGATTTTGGGGTGGGACTGTCCTTCAATGAAGCCGATATCCGCCGTACGGACCTGTTCGGACGGGATGCGGCGGGGCATAAAACCTCGCTAATCGGCACGGCGCAGCCATGACCAAGATCATTTATGTCAGTGTCCGGCCCGAAGAAACCCGCATGGGCCTGGTGGAGGAAGGACGTCTCCGGGACTATGCGGTGGAGCGTAGGAACACGGACAACTTGGTGGGAAATGTGTATCGGGGCCAGGTGTGCAATGTGGTTCCTGGGATACAGGCCGCCTTTGTAGATTTGGATGTAGGCAAAAACGGTTTTTTGACCTTAAAAAAAGAGGAAAAACTCTCTCAGGGTCAAATGATATTGGTACAGGTAGTGAAGGATGCCCGGGGCAGCAAGGGTCCGGCCATTACCCGGAATATTACCCTGCCGGGCCGGTATGTGGTGCTGGAGCCCTTTGGCTCCCGGATTTCCCTGTCCCGGAAAATCGAGTCCAAGACCAAGCGCAGCCAGCTGCGGGAATGGGCTTCCCAGGTGCTGCCGCCCAAGATGGGCCTGGTGCTCCGGACCGCCGCAGCCAGTGCGGACAAGAAGGAAATCCAGGCAGACGTGGAAAACCAGCTCCACAGCTGGAAAATCCTCCTGCGCCGGAGCAAATTGGGGCGGGGACCCCATCTATTGTACCGGGAACTGGACCTGTCCATCCGGATGATTCGGGACTACGTGACGGAAGATGTGCAGAAGATTGTGGTGGACGATGTAACCATCTACCATACCCTGACCAATATGCTAAAGGAAATGGGGCTGCCCCAAATTGAGGTGAAGCTCTACAGTGGTACCGATGACCTGTTTTCCAGTTACCAGCTGGATGAGGAAATCGAAAGTATGTCGGACCGGGTGGTGTGGCTGCCGGGAGGCGGCTACCTGGTATTTGACTATACGGAAGCCATGACCGTAGTGGACGTCAACAGCGGCCGCTACTCGGGAGGTGGGGACCGGGATGAAACCGGTATGGCCACCAACCGGGAAGCGGCTGTGGAAATTGCCCGGCAGCTGCGGCTTCGGGATATCGGCGGCATTATTGTGGCCGACTTTATTGATATGGACACCCAGGAGGAGCAGGAGGAAATCCTGCAAATCCTGCGGAAGGAATTTGCTTCCGACAAAATGAAACCCAAGGTGATTGATATTACCTCTCTGAACCTGGTGGAAATGACCCGGATGAAGGCCCGGAAAAACCTGGCCAGCGTCCTGTACAGCACCTGTCCCACGTGCCGGGGCAGCGGCCGGGTTCTTTCCCCGGAAACGGTGTACGTGGAAATCCGCCGCCGGCTCCGGAGCATTTTTGCAGAGGGCAATATGAGTCATTCGCTGCTGATTACCGTTCATCCCATGGTCTACAGCTGGATCATGGAACAGGGCGTCAAGGATATGGAACGGGAATTCAGCTGCAAAATCAAAACCGCCAGTGACGCGGCGCTGGATATAGGAGTCTTTACCATCCTGGCAGCGGATCACTGAGCCAGGAGGTGGCAGGCATGAATCTGGAAATACCGGCATATGTGCAAAAAGTAATGGAGCTCCTGCGTTCCCACGGCTTTGAAGCCTACGTGGTGGGCGGAGCAGTCCGGGATTTGCTGCTGGGGCGCACTCCGGACGACTACGACGTGGTGACCAACGCCCGGCCGGACGAAATCCAGCTTTTGGCAGAAAAGGCCCAGATTCCTGTGGTCAGAGACCTGGGCCAGAACTTCGGGGTGGTAATCCTGGTTTCCGACCGTATGGCGGTGGAAGTGGCCTCCTACCGGAACGAAACCTACGGCAGTGCCGATGCCCACCGGCCGGCAGAGGTCTGGTACTGTGAAACCCTGGAAGAGGACCTGGGACGCAGGGATTTTACCATCAACGCCCTGGCCCTGGATCAACAGGGGAATATTATCGATTATTACGACGGGCTCAGCGACCTGCGGGGCCGGGTGCTGCGCACGGTGGGCAATGCCAACAAGCGGTTTCAGGAGGATGCCCTGCGGATGTTCCGGGTCTGCCGTTTTGTGGCCCAGCTGGGCTTTACCCCGGATGAAAAGATTCTGCCGGCCATTCAGGCCAACCTGGCCCGGACGGAAGGCTTGTCCCTGGAGCGGGTGCGGACGGAGCTGAACAAGACCCTGTGCGGCACCTACGCCGGACGGGGCATGGACCTAATGGTGCGCAGCGGGCTGGCGGCTGAAAGCTGCCGGGTCCGGCACGGGGGAACCTGGAGTCAGGTGCCCATTTTGCCGGAGCTGCTGGATTTGGTAGGGGTGGAGCAAAATCCCCTTTACCATCGGTACGATGTGTGGAACCATACGGCGGCTGCCCTGGATCAGGGAGACCGGACTCTGCCGGTGGGCTGGGCTATTTTGCTCCACGATATTGCCAAGGGCCGGGAAGGGGTCCGGGGCATCAACAAGGAGGGCCAGCCCTGCGACTATGGCCACGAGGTGGTGGGAGCCAAAATGGCCCATGCCATTTTGGCACGGCTGCAGCTGCCGGGAAAACTGGCGGACCGGGTGGCCTGGCTGGTAAAGAACCATATGCACTTTGGCTTTGCCATGGCCCAAACCGACGCCCAGACCTGGCGCTGGCTGCGCAAGGAGGCCCGCAGCGGCCATTTTCGGCTGAACAAGGAAATGGCCGAAGCCTTTAAGCAGCTGACCGCCCTGTGCACCGCCGATGTGGCAGCGGCCAATGCCGGTCAGACGGATATTATCCATGCCCAGATGTACGGCAAGCGCTTGGTTTCCATGGCCTATTTGATGCCCGTGCACACGTCAGACCTGAATTTCACCGGTTGGGATGCCTTAAAGGCAGGGGCCCAGCCCAAACAGCTCCGGGAACTGATGCCCGTTCTGCTCCAGCGGGTCCAGGACCTGAAACTGGAAAACGAACCGGAAGCCTTGGAACAGGCTGCAAAGAATTGGGTTATACGTCAAAAAAACAAAAAATAGGTAAAATCATACACTGAGAGATATGTTTTTTCGTATCCCTCAGTTTTTTTTATGAGACAAATACTTTTGGGTATAGACAATACAGAAAAATTGTGAGAATATATAGGTGTACGTGTTGCCAATTTTATGGGGAATGAATGTCAAAAATAAGTAAAATTGATAAAAATTATTAGAATTAACATAGAATTGGCAAAAAAAGCGCAAATTAATCACTTGAGATTTAAAAAAAAAATTATTTGTGCTATAATCAACGTGTACTATGAAAAAGCAGGTCTACCGGAATTCGAATTGAAAAAATACTCAATTACAAAGGGGGATGGATTATTTCATTAGAGGAGGGTTCCGGACGTTTCAAAACTAGTATGGATCTTAAGGAGGTTTTTGCTTTGAGTAAAGTAATGACGTTAAAAGACGCAGTTGCCAAGTATGTGCATAGTGGTGATCATATCGCCCTGGGCGGTTTCACAACTGACCGGAAACCGTATGCTGCCGTTTATGAAATCTTAAGACAAGGTATCACCGATTTGACTGGTCTGGGCGGCGCTGCCGGCGGCGACTGGGATATGCTGATCGGCTGCGGCCGGGTAAAGGCATATATCAACTGCTATACTGCCAACTCCGGTGTTACCAACGTTTCCAGACGGTTCAGAAAATGGTTTGAAGCTGGCAAACTGATCATGGAAGACTATTCCCAGGATGTAATCTACATGATGTGGCATGCTGCTGCACTGGGTCTGCCCTTCCTGCCTGTAACCCTGATGCAAGGCTCCGGCCTGACCGATGAATGGGGCATCAGCAAGGAAGTCCGCAAGACTTTGGACAAGGTTCCTGATGACAAATTCGTTTATATTGATAACCCCTTCAAAAAAGGCGAAAAAGTTGTTGCTGTTCCTGTTCCGCAAATTGATGTAGCTATTATCCATGCACAACAGGCTTCTCCGGACGGCACTGTACGCATTTGGGGCGGCAAATTCCAGGATGTGGATATTGCCATGGCTGCCAAATACACGATCGTTACTGCTGAAGAAATCATCAGCAATGAAGAAATCAGAAGAGATCCTACTCAGAATGACATTCCCGGCATGTGCGTAGATGCTGTTGTTCTGGCTCCTTATGGTGCACATCCTTCTCAATGCTATGGTATGTATGACTATGATAATCCGTTCCTGAAGGTTTATGACAAAGTCAGCAAGACCCAGGAAGACTTCGATGCTTTCTGCAAAGAATGGGTGTTTGACCTGAAAGATCATGACGAATACCTGAACAAACTGGGTGCTACCCGTTTGATCAACCTGAAAGTAGTTCCTGGCCTGGGCTACCATATCGACATGACGAAGGAGGACAAATAACAATGGCTGATTACACGAATTATACCAATAAAGAAATGCAGGCTGTGACCATTGCCAAGCAAATCAAAAATGGTCAGGTTGTAACCGTAGGTACCGGTCTTCCTCTGATCGGCGCCAGCGTTGCCAAGAGAGTATACGCTCCTGACTGCCACATCATCGTGGAAAGCGGCCTGATGGACTGCTCTCCTGTGGAAGTTCCCCGCAGCGTAGGCGATCTGAGATTCATGGCCCATTGCGGCACCATTTGGCCCAACGTTCGTTTCGTTGGCTTCGAAATCAACGAATACCTGCATAAAGCCAACCGTCTGATTGCTTTCATCGGCGGCGCTCAAATCGACCCGTACGGCAACGTAAACTCCACCTCCATTGGTGATTACCATCATCCGAAAACCCGTTTCACCGGTTCCGGCGGTGCCAATGGTATTGCTACCTACTCCAACACCATCATTATGATGCAGCATGAAAAACGCAGATTCATGCAGAAAATTGACTATGTAACCAGCCCTGGCTGGATCGACGGCCCTGGCGGACGTGAAAGACTGGGTCTGCCCGGCGATGTAGGTCCGCAAATGGTTGTTACCGACCGCGGCGTACTGAAGTTTGATGAAAAGACCAAACGGATGTACCTGGCTGGCTACTATCCGACTTCTTCCCCTGAAGACGTATTGGAAAACACCGGTTTCGATCTGGATGTATCCAGAGCCGTTCTGCTGGAAGCTCCGGAACCCTCTGTTATCAAATTGATCAGAGAAGAAATCGACCCGGGCCAAGCCTTCATTCAAGTTCCCGTAGAAGACAAGAAATAAGAGAGAATTAGGGAGGAATCATTTAAATGGGTTTCTATTCAATGCCTAGATATTTTCAACAACTGCCCCAAGTCGGCAAGGTGCTGAAAAAAGTAGACGAAGACAATACTGCCAAACTGAAAGCCATCGAAGAAGAAATTCACCAATTGGTGAAAGCTGCTGAAGATGCAGGCCGTTCCACCGAATCCCTGAATGCATCCGGTCAATTGACCGCCCTGCAGAGAGTGGAAAAACTGGTAGAACCGGGCACCTGGAGACCGCTGAACTCCTTGTTCAACCCGGAAGGCAACAAAAACGGTTCCGTAAGCATCGTTAAGGGCCTGGGCAAAATCAACGGCAAATGGGCTGTTGTGGTCGCTTCCGATAACAAGAAGCTGGCCGGCGCTTGGGTACCTGGCCAGGCTGAATGCCTGCTGCGTGCTTCCGACACCGCAAAAACCCTGCACATTCCCCTGGTGTATGTGCTGAACTGCTCCGGCGTTAAATTCGACGAGCAGGAAAAAGTTTATCCGAACCGCCGCGGCGGCGGCACCCCGTTCTTCAGAAACGCTGAACTGAACCAACTGGGTGTTCCCGTAATCGTCGGCATCTATGGTACCAACCCTGCTGGCGGCGGTTACCACAGCATCAGCCCCACTGTCCTGATTGCCCATGAAAAGGCCAACATGGCAGTAGGCGGCGCCGGCATTTTGGGCGGCATGAACCCCAAAGGCTACATTGACATGGAAGGCGCTAACCAGATTGCTGACATGGTAGACCGCAGCGGCAAGCAAGAACCCCCTGGAGCTGTTGATATCCACTTTACGGAAACCGGCTTCATGCGCGAAGTTTATGCTTCCGAAGAAGGCGTTCTGGAAGGTATCAAAAAGTATATCGGTATGCTGCCCAGCTACAACCCGGAATTCTTCCGCGTTGACGATCCCAAAGCTCCGGCTCTGCCCAGCGAAGACCTGTACAGCATGGTTCCTCTGAATGACAAGAGAGCCTACGATATCTACAATGTTCTGGGTCGTCTGTTCGATAACAGCGAACTGAAGGAATACAAGAAGGGCTATGGCCCCGAAATGATTACTGGTATGGCCAAAGTCAACGGCCTGCTGGTTGGCGTTGTTGCCAACGTACAAGGTCTGCTGATGAATTACCCTGAATACAAGGCTGCCGGCTCCGTTGGTATGGGCGGCAAGCTGTACCGTCAGGGCCTGGTAAAAATGAACGAGTTTGTGACGCTGTGCGCCAGAGACCGTTTGCCCATCGTTTGGGTTCAGGATACCACCGGTATTGATGTAGGCAACGACGCTGAAAAAGCTGAATTGCTGGGCTTGGGCCAATCCCTGATTTATTCCATCCAGACCTCCCATGTTCCTCAATTTGAAATTACCCTGAGAAAAGGTTCTGCTGCAGCCCATTACGTATTGGGTGGACCTCAGGGCAACGACACCAACGCATTCTCCATTGGTACTGCTGCAACGGAAATCTACGTAATGAACGGTGAAACCGCTGCTACCGCTATGTACTCCCGGAGACTGGCGAAGGACAGAAAAGCTGGTAAGGATTTGCAGCCGACCATCGACAAGATGAACGATCTGATCCAGGCTTTCCATACGAAATCTCGTCCGAAAGTGTGCGCTGAATTGGGTCTGGTTGACGAAATCGTTGACATGACGGCTCTGCGCGGCTATGTAGAAGCATTTACGGAAGCTGCATATCAGAACCCTGAATCGATTTGCCCGTTCCATCAAATGCTTCTTCCTAGAGCCATTAGAGAATTTGACACTTTCGTAAAGAAATAATCCTTACGGAGGAAGAAAGCTAAATGAGTATTTATACCTTAGGTATTGATGTTGGATCTACCGCTTCCAAGTGCGTAATTCTGAAAGACGGTAAAGAAATTGTGGCAAAATCCCTGGTAGACGTGGGGACCGGTACTTCCGGTCCTGCACGCTCCATCTCCGAAGTACTGGAGAATGCCCACATGAAAAAAGAAGATATGGCTTATACCCTGGCTACCGGCTACGGCCGCAACTCCTTGGAAGGCATTGCCGACAAGCAGATGAGCGAACTGAGCTGCCATGCTATGGGCGCCTACTTCATTTGGCCTAACGTGCACACCGTTATTGATATCGGTGGGCAGGACGTAAAGGTCATCCATGTGGAAAATGGTGCCATGACCAATTTCCAAATGAATGATAAATGTGCTGCAGGTACTGGCCGTTTCCTGGATGTAATGGCCAATGTCCTGGAAGTAAAAGTGTCTGACCTGGCTCCCTTGGGCGCACAGTCCAAAAAACGGGTGGCCATCAGCTCTACCTGTACCGTATTTGCGGAAAGCGAGGTTATCAGCCAGCTGTCCAAGGGTACGGACAAGATCGACATCATTGCTGGTATCCATCGTTCTGTTGCAAGCCGGGTAATCGGTCTGGCAAACCGGGTGGGGATTGTTCCCGACGTGGTGATGACCGGCGGCGTAGCCCAGAACTATGGTGTGGTGGATGCTTTGCGGGAAGGTTTGGGAGTAGAAATCCAAACTTCTCCTCTTGCACAGTACAACGGTGCCCTGGGTGCCGCCCTGTATGCCTACAAGAAAGCAACCAAATAAAGTTTTACAACAGTTCACTCATGTGAAGAAGGAAGGATAATTATGCCAAAGACAGTAAGCCCTGGCGTTCAGGCATTGAGAGATGTAGTTGAAAAAGTTTACCGGGAAGCCCGTGAAGCAAAAGCTGCAGGCGAACCTGTAGGTTGGTCTTCTTCCAAGTTCCCCTGCGAATTGGCTGAATCTTTCGGCCTGCACGTTGTATATCCGGAAAACCAGGCCGCTGGTATCGCTGCCAACCGTGACGGCGAAGTAATGTGCCAAGCTGCTGAAGATCTGGGTTACGACAACGATATCTGCGGTTACTCCCGTATCAGCCTGGCCTATGCCGCTGGTAAGAGAGCTGCTAACAAGATGGACAAAGATGGTAACTATATCATCAACCCCAACAGCGGCAAACCGCTGAAAGATGAAAACGGCAAAAAGGTCATCGATCCTGAAACCGGCAAACCGGTTATCGATCCTAAGACCCGTAAACCTTATACCGTTATCGATGATATCTATGAAATCGCAGCTCTGCCGGACGGCGAAGAAAAGACCCGCCGTACCAACGCCCTGCATAAATATCGTCAGATGATCATGCCCATGCCGGACTTTGTTCTGTGCTGCAACAACATTTGCAACTGCATGACCAAATGGTATGAAGATATTGCCCGCAGACACAACATTCCCCTGATTATGGTTGACGTTCCTTACAACGAAACTGACCAAGTCAGCGAAAGCAACGTAAAATACATTCGTTCCCAATTTGACAAAGCCATCCGTCAAATGGAAGAAATCTCCGGCAAGAAATTTGACGAAGATAAGTTCGAAAAATGCTGCCAATACGCTAACCGTACCGCTAAGGCTTGGTTAAAGGTTTGTGACTATCTGCAATACAAACCGGCTCCGTTCAACGGCTTTGACCTGTTCAACCATATGGCTGACGTTGTTACCGCCCGTGGCAGAGTAGAAGCTGCTGAAGCTTTCGAACTGCTGGCCAGCGAATTGGAACAACACGTAAAAGAAGGAACCACTACCGCTCCTTTCAAAGAAAAATATCGTATCATGTTCGAAGGTATCCCCTGCTGGCCGAAGCTGCCTGACCTGTTCAAGCCGCTGAAAGCCAACGGTCTGAACATCACCGGTGTTGTATACGCTCCTGCATTTGGTTTCGTTTACAACAACTACGATGAACTGGTACGCGCCTACTGCAAGGCTCCTAACTCCGTATGTCTGGAACAGGGCGTTGCTTGGCGTGAAGGCCTGTGCCGTGAAAACAAGGTTGACGGCGTTCTGGTTCACTACAACCGTTCCTGCAAACCTTGGTCCGGCTACATGCCTGAAATGCAGCGCCGCTTCACCAAGGATCTGGGTATCCCCACTGCCGGTTTCGACGGTGACCAGGCCGATCCCAGAAACTTCAACGCTGCACAGTATGAGACTCGTGTCCAAGGTTTGGTCGAGGCCATGGAAGCTAACGCTGAGAAGAAGGGGAAATAAAAATGGCAATCAATACACTTATTGAAGAGTTTAAACAGATCGCTTTGAATCCGAAGGCACAAGCTGCCAAATATAAGGCAGAAGGCAAAAAGCTGATCGGCTGCCTGCCTTACTATTGCCCGGAAGAACTGGTTTATGCTGCTGACATGGTTCCCATGGGTGTTTGGGGCGCCAATGGCAAAACCGAAGTTCGTTCCAAGGAATACTGCGCTACGTTCTATTGCACGCTGGCCCAGCTGTCCCTGGAAATGCTGCTGGACGGCACCCTGGATTGCCTGGACGGTATCATTACCCCCGTTCTGTGCGATACCCTGCGTCCTATGAGCCAGAACTTCAAGGTAGCCATGGAAGGCAAAATGCCGGTTATTTTCCTGGCCCATCCTCAGGTTCGTCAAGATGCTGCTGGTAAGCAGTACACCTATGACCAATACAACAATGTAAAGACCCATCTGGAAGCAATCTGCGGCCATGAAATCGCCAACGATGCCATCCTGAATGCAATCAAAGTTTACAACGCCAGCCGCAAGGCTCGTCGTGAATTCTGCAAACTGGCCAACGAACATTGCGATGTAATCACCGCCAGCGCTCGTTCCTATGTGCTGCAAGCTGCCTACTTCATGCTGAAGGATGAATACACTGCCAAACTGGAACAACTGAACAAAGAATTGGCTGCCACTCCTGTGGGCAAATTCGATGGTCACAAGATTCTGGTTTCCGGTATCACCTACAACATGCCTGGCATCCTGAAAGCTTTGGACGACAACAAACTGGCCATCGCTGCTGATGATGTGGCTTACGAAAGCCGCAGCTTCGCAAAAGATGCTCCGGAAGATCTGGACAACGGCCTGCAGGCTCTGGCTGTACAATTCGGCAGACAGGACAACGATGTTATCCTGTACGATCCGGACTACGCCAAAGATGCCCGTTCCGAACATGTCTGCAAACTGGCTGAAGAAAGCGGCGCCGAAGGCGTTGTAGTCTTCATGATGCAGTTCTGCGATCCTGAAGAAATGGAATATCCGGACCTGAAGAAGGCTCTGAACAAACACCATATTCCTCAGATCAAAGTTGGTGTGGATCAACAGACCCGCGACTTTGGCCAAGCACAAACTGCTCTGGAAGCCTTTGCTGAAAGCTTATAATTATTTCTCCAGCCTGCTTGCAGGCTGAGGTACAAAAAATGAAGGATGATTCGTGGTGAATCATCCTTCATTTTTTTGTTATAATAGCTTAAAAGCGGGCTGCGCAGCAGTCCTAAGGGAGGTTATCATGGATTTAAACAGCCAATACCTGGCAAAACGGAAAACGCCGGCAGAGGTGCTTGCCTCTATCCAGGACGGCGATTATATTTTCAGCGCCCAAAGCAGTTCAGCACCGGTGACCCTGATTGAGGAGATGCCCCTGTTGCGGCAGTGGGGCCGGAAAAATCTGGTGTTCAATTCCTGTGGGCCCAATTATGACCATGCCTGGTTCCATGACCCGGCTATGCGGGATACGGTGGAACATGTGAGCTGGTTCTTCAGTCCGCCTGTACGCAAGGCTTGCCAGGAAGGGCTGTGCGGTTTTCTGCCCGGGGATACCACCAGCCTGGTGCGCAAGACTATGGACCGGGCCCGGTGGGAAGGTCGCCGGCCGGTGCTGCTGGCAACGGCGGCCCCCCTGGATGCCCAAGGAAACTTCACCCTTTCGGTGAGTACCCTGTTTGAACGGGACCTTATTAATGCGGGAGCCCTGGTCCTTTTGGAAGTCAGCTCCAAGCATCCCAGAATCTGCGGGGATACCCTGATTCCACTGTCTCGGGTAACCGCCTTTACGGAAACGGACCGGCCGGTACCGGCAGGGAACCCCGGAAAAGCAAAGCCTGTGGACCAGAAGATTGCCGCCCGGGTGGCAGAACTGATTCCGGACGGCTCCACCTTGCAGCTGGGGGTGGGCCATCTGCCCAATGCGGTAGCTGTGGAGCTGCGCAATAGGAAGCACCTGGGCATCCACTCCGGGGTGTTTGGCTATGCCATGCTGGAGCTGATCCGTTCCGGCGCCGTGGACAATTCCCAAAAGGGTTTTATGGACGGCTTTTCCATCTGCTCCAGCGTCAGCGGGGGACAGGACCTGTTCGACTTTGTGGACGACAACCACAGCGTCCTGTTCCGGGCAGGGACCTTTACCAACAACCCCCGGATTATTGCCAAAAACCGAAATATGGTATCCCTGAATTCCACCCTGGAAATTGATCTCACTGGCCAAAGCGCAGGGGAATCCATGGGCTTTCGCCAGTTCTCGGCCAGCGGGGCCCAGCCGGAAACCATCCAAGGAGCCCAATTTTCTCCCGGCGGTAAATCCATTCTGGCCCTGCCCTCCGCCTACGAAGCCAAGACTGCCGACGGCAAACGGGTGCTGCAATCCAAGATTGTCACCAGCTTCCGGCCGGGGACAGTGGTGACCAGTTCCCGGACCCTGGTGGACTACGTGGTAACCGAGTACGGTACTGCCTGCCTCAGGGGCCTTTCCATTCCCCGGCGGGTGGAAGCCCTGATTGCCATTGCCCACCCGGAGTTTCGGGAGCAGCTGCGGCAGGATGCCAAAAAGTACGGGCTATTGTATTAGCAAGCTAAACCAAAAGGCGTTTCTCCTAACTGGGGAGAAACGCCTTTTACAGTATTTGGGCCACGGTTTCCTGGGTGAGCCGGAGAAAGGCCCGGAGGGTAGGGTTGTGTTCCTGGCCTTTGGCATAGGACAGGGTCAGCCAGGGAGCCGTCTGCAGGTCCCCTGTAAGAAAATAGCGGATGGGCTTGGGAATGTGCAGGGCATGGACGTAGGAACTCATGCAGAAAGCAGCCCCCATTCCTTCCGCTGCCAGGCGCACGGCCGTTTCGATGCTGCCCACTTCTTTGAACCTTGCCTGGTTTAATCCAGCGGTTTTCAGCAGCTTATCTTCCTGGAGCCGCACCTGCTGGTAGGGTCGCTGCAAAAGCAGTAGTTCCTTTGGCAGAGCTTCCAAATCCAGAAAAGAATAGGGAGAGCCGGCTACGGGAATGGCCTGGGCACAGGCCGGGTGGTCCGGAGAAAGGGCCAGCAGCAGGGGTTCCCGCTTCAACAGCCGCTGGGCAAATTCCGGGTCCGGTTGATCCTGGATAGAGAGAATCACATCAAATTGGTTATTCTTCAGCCCTTGCAGCAGTTCCTGGTGGTGCTCATGGGTCAGCTTGATTTCGGCGTCCGGATGGGTGCGGTGGAAGGCGGCAATCAGGGTGGGCATCAGAAGGGAAGAATAGATCAGGTAGGTGCCAATGCGCAGACTGTTTTGGCGCCTTTGCTGCAAGGGCAGCAGCGCACTGGCCAGCTCCTGGTCCAGGTCCAAGATTTTCCGGGCGTAGGCGAGGACCAGCTCCCCTTCTGGGGTGGGGGTTACCGACCGGCCGTCCCGCAGGAACAGGGGAACCCCCAAGGACTCCTCCAGCTTTTTGATGGCAATGCTGAGGGTGGGCTGGGTAATATAGAGTTTGCGGGCAGCGGTATGGTAGCTGCCGGTTTCTGCCAGCACGCAGAGATATTGGAGCTGGCGCAGGGGAAAGGTCATGCTGCTGCCTCCTTAGGGACAAATTTACCGATTTTCATCCATTATAGCATGGAAGCTGCTGCGGTAAGCCAGTATTTTGTACAAATGATAGAAAAAATCTATCAGTAGATTAAATAGAACAATTGGACGTACAAGCTGAATTTTCTTACAATGAACCTATCAAGGGCAGCAGCCCGCAACGGCTGCTGCGGAAAGGGAGTAGGAAAATGACAGCAAATGCGGCGGCAGGAAAACCTGTCAAAAAAATGGAAGTACCCCATACTTTTGTGATCATCTTCGTGATGATATTGCTGGCGGTGCTTCTTACGTGGATCATTCCCGCAGGGATGTATGATTTCGTGAAAAATGCCAGCGGCCGGAAAATGGTGGATCCGGCAACCTTCCACTATGTGCAGAGCAGCGGGGTGAATCCTCTGAAAATCCCTCTGTACATCATTAAGGCCTGCGAACAAAGAGCGGAACTGATGATGATCATCTTCTTCTCCGGGGCCGCCTTCCATGTGGTGACGAAAACCGGCTCGCTCCAGGCCCTTCTGGCCATTGGCGCCCGGAAGTTTTCGGACCGGCTGTACATCTTTATCCCGGCCCTGACCCTGCTATTTGGGTTAATCTGCACCACCCAGGCCGTGAATACCTTTATTCCCTTTGCACCAGTGATGGTGATGCTGAGCATGGCCATGGGCCTGGATTCCATTTCTGGGGCTTCCATCATGCTGCTGGGCGGGGCGGTAGGGTTCTCTACGGGGACCCTGAACGTTTCCACCACCCTGGTAGCCCAGAATATTGCGGAGCTGCCGCCTTATTCCGGCTTGGGCTACCGGTCTTTCTGTTTTGTGGTGTATTACATTGTGACCAACATCTATTTGATTCGTTATGCCAATAAGGTGAAGGCCAAACCGGAGCTGAGCCCCATGTACGACCTGGACCAGGAAACCCTCCAGCGGGAAGGCACGCTGGATTTGGAAGAAGCCAGCCACTTGACTCGGAAAAAACTGATTCCCTTAATTCTTTTGATTGTGATTTTTGCCGTCATCATTTATGGAACCATTGTTTGGAAATGGAGTATGGACCAGATGTCCGCCATGTTCCTGGTTTATGCGGTAGCGGCGGATCTATTGTACGGAGCCAGTGCCAACGAAGTGTGCAAGGACATTATTGAGGGCAGCAAAAAGATGCTGGGAGCTGCCTACATCATTGGCATGGCTTCCACCATCAGCGCCATTATGAACGACGGGAAAATCACCTACACCATTGTTCATGCCCTGTCCCAGATTTTGGAAGGGCTGCCGGCGGTGGTGATTGCTCCCGGCATGGTGGTGGCCAATACCATCATCAACGTTTTCCTGACCAGCGGCAGCGGCCAGGCTGTGGCAGTTATGCCCATCCTGACGCCCCTTTCCGATGTACTGGGGGTTACCCGGCAGACCATGGTGCTGGCCTTCAACTTTGGGGATGGGTTCTGCAACTACATTCTGCCCACCTCTACAGCACTTATGGGTTCCCTGTCCGTGACCAACATCCCCTACGACCGGTGGATGCGGTTTATGTGGAAACTGTTTCTCATCTGGCTAGTGGTGGGCTGCATCCTGGCGGCCATTGCCCAATTTATCCAGCTGGGACCGATGTAAAACTTTGCCAAGAAAGAAGGAGACAACATGCTGGAACAGAAAATTGCCCAGGCCAATGCCTGGATTGATGAATTGGCGCCCCAATTGTGGCAGCTCTCCGATGCCATTTATGATCACCCGGAGGTGGGGCCCAACGAGGTGTATGCCAGCGGGCTGCTGACGGATTATCTGGAGCAGCAGGGCTTTACCGTAACCCGGGGACTGGCCACCCTGCCCACAGCCTTTAAGGCTGTTTGGAAAAACGGAGAAGGGGGCCCCAATTTTGGCCTTCTATGCGAATATGATGCCCTGGCCGGTATGGGACATGGCTGCGGCCATCAAATGCAGGGACCGGCCATTTTGGGCGCTGCTGCGGCCATTAAAAAGGCAGCCGGGGATAGACCCTTTACCCTGACGGTATACGGCACCCCCGGGGAAGAAAATATCAGCGGCAAATACATTATGATTGAAAACGGGGTGACCTTTGAGGAACTGGATGTGGCTCTCATGATGCACGGGGGTCCCGCCACCCAGACGGATATCAAATGCTTGGCCAATGGGGAATACACCCTGACCTACCATGGAAAGGCGGCCCATGCGGCCCTGAAGCCCGAAGACGGCCGGAGTTCCCTGGACGCCATGCTGCTGGCTTTCCACGGCATTGAGTGCCTGCGGGAGCACGTGCCCGACGATGTGCGGATTCACTACAATATTTTGGACGCCGGCGGCACCGCTGCCAATGTGGTCCCCAGCTTTACCCAGGCCCAGGTCATGGTCCGGGGCAATACAGTGGGGGAAGTAAAGGGGCTGATGCAGCGGCTGGAGAAAATCTACCAGGGGGCCGCCCTGATGACGGAAACCCAGGTGGAATACCAGCTGGGCAAACTGCTGGACAACAAGATTCCCAACCTGACCCTAAACGATATCCTCATGCGCCATGCCCGGGAACTGAAGGCTCCCAACTGCCAGCCGCCCCGGGAGCGGACCGGGTCCACGGACTTTGCCAATGTAATGCACCGGGTCCCCGGCTCCTGCATCCGGGTAGCCTTTGTTCCCCCAGGAACGGTATCCCATTCGGAAGCTTTTATCCAGGCCGGCAAGTCGGAGGCGGCTCACAAGGCCATTGTTTTTGGGGCCAAAATTTTGGCAGATACCATTTTGGAATTGGTTCAGCAGCCGGAAGAGTTACAAAAAATTCAGGAAGAATTTCGGACCAGATTGTACGCAGAAAACAATAATGAAGTGTAAACAATAAATATTATCAATTAGGCGGAGGGCTCATTCCTCCGCCTTTTTTGGCCTCTGAAAAAATAGATAAAAAGACAGATTGAAACGGAAAAAGGCAAAAGCGTAACCTTTGTCCGCTTTGCGAGAACACACAGCCTGTTGTGTTTTGGGTGTATTTACGTTGATGTTTACACAATATGTAGTTGCGAAATGGTCCGAGATATTGTATGATATTAGGGCAGTCAACAATAACTGTATATAAAAGAATGACAATATATTGCGTAGAAAAAATTCAGGAGAGAGGGATCGGGTATGGCTAAAAAAGTAATCAAGCGCGACGGTTCTACGGTAACTTTTGACCGCAGCAAAATCGTAACAGCCATTCAAAAGGCCAACAAGGCCGTAGAGGAAAAAGAGCAGCTTCCGCTGGAAGATATTGAAGAGATCGCTTCTTTCGTGGAGCACAAGCAAAAAACCAGACTGCTGGTGGAAGATATCCAGGATATGGTGGAAAAACAGATCATGACCCGGGGCCGTTATGCCCTGGCCAAGGCCTACATCATTTACCGGTACAACCGGGCACTGGTCCGCAAGGCCAATACCACTGACGACTCCATCCTGTCTTTGATCAGCAACAAGAATAAGGACGTTATGGAAGAAAACTCCAACAAGAACGCGGTAATGGTTTCCACCCAGCGTGACTTGATTGCCGGGGAAGTTTCCCGGGACCTGACCCGCCGGGTGGTGCTGCCGGAAAAAATTTCCCGGGCCCACGATGACGGTGTCATCCACTTCCATGATGCCGATTATTTCATCCAGCCCATGTTCAACTGCTGCCTGGTAAACCTGGGCGACATGCTGGACAACGGCACGGTTATGCACGGCAAGCTGATTGAAAGCCCCAAGAGCTTCCAGGTAGCCTGCACCGTAATGACCCAGATTATTGCTTCCGTGGCTTCCGCCCAATACGGCGGCCAGTCCGTGGATGTATCCCATTTGGGCAAGTACCTGCGCCGGAGCCGGGAAAAATTCAAGAAACGCCTGCTGGAAACCACCCATGGCCAAATGTCCAAAGAGGATATGGAAGCTGTGCTGGACAGCCGGATGAAGGATGAACTGGCCAGCGGCGTCCAGACCATCCAATACCAGATCAACACCTTGATGACCACCAACGGCCAATCCCCCTTTGTAACGCTGTTCATGCACCTGGATCCCCAGGACGAATACATTGAGGAAAATGCCCAAATCATCGAAGAAATCCTGAAGCAGCGGCTCCAGGGCATCAAGAACGAAGTGGGTGTGTATGTGACCCCGGCGTTCCCCAAACTGGTGTATGTGCTGGACGAAAACAACTGCCTGAAGGGCGGCAAGTACGACTATCTAACCGAGCTGGCCGTACGCTGCTCCATCAAACGGATGTACCCGGACTACATTTCTGCCAAGAAGATGAAGGAAATCTACCAGGGGAATGTATTCTCTCCCATGGGCTGCCGTTCCTTCCTGTCTCCCTGGAAGGATGAAAAGGGCAACTATAAATTCGAAGGCCGCTTCAACCAGGGCGTAGTTTCCCTGAACCTGCCCCAAATTGGCATTATTGCCAAAGGCGATGAAGATAAATTCTGGAAGCTGCTGGACGAACGGCTGCAGCTGTGCTACGAAGCCCTGATGGTGCGCCACAACGCCCTGAAAGGCATTCGCAGCGATGTCAGCCCCATCCATTGGCAGAACGGTGCCATTGCCCGGCTGAAGAAGGGCGAAACCATCGACAAGCTGCTGGAAGGCGGCTACTCCACCCTGAGCCTGGGCTACATTGGCCTGTACGAATGCACCAAGGCCATGAAGGGCGTCAGCCAAACCACCCCGGAAGGGGAAGAATTTGCTATGCGGGTGATGAAGCGCCTGCGCAAGGCCTGCGACGAATGGAAGGAACAGACCGGCCTGGGCTTTGCCCTGTACGGCACCCCGGCAGAATCCCTGTGCTACCGTTTTGCTCGGATCGACAAGGAACGCTTTGGTACCATCCCTGATATTACCGATAAGGGCTACTACACCAACTCCTACCATGTGGATGTGCGGGAACCCATCGACGCTTTCTCCAAATTTAAATTTGAAAGCCAGTTCCAGCCCATTTCTTCCGGCGGCTGCATTTCCTACGTAGAAGTGCCCAACATGAAGAAGAACCCCACGGCCATTGAAGATGTGGTCCGGTTCATTTACGATAATATCCAGTATGCGGAATTCAACACCAAATCCGACTACTGCCAGGTTTGCGGCTTTGATGGCGAGATTATGATCAATGACAACCTGGAATGGGAATGCCCGCAATGCCATAACAAAGACCAGTCCAAGATGAACGTAACCCGCCGGACCTGCGGCTACCTGGGTGAAAACTTCTGGAATGTAGGCAAGACCAAAGAAATCAAATCCAGAGTATTACACCTGTAAGGAGGCTTTTGTTCGTGAATTACGCTGTCATAAAAAAATGTGACGTGGCCAACGGCCCCGGCGTCCGGGTATCCCTGTACGTCAGCGGCTGCACCCATCACTGCAAGAACTGCTTTAACCAGGAGGCTTGGGACTTCCAATACGGCAAACCCTTTGGGTCCGAAGCCGTGAAAGAAATTATGGAAGACCTGGAACCTGGCTACATCAGGGGCTTTTCCCTGCTGGGTGGGGAACCCTTTGAACCCGCCAACCAGGCAGTTTTGGTAGGCCTCCTGCGTCACATCCGGGAACGGTTTCCGGAAAAGACCATCTGGTGCTACAGCGGTTATCTGTACGAAACGGAGCTGCTGGCCGGCAAGGTGGGGGACCCGGAAATTACCCGGGAAATGCTGGGATACCTGGATATCCTGGTAGATGGCGAATTTGTGGACGCCGAGAAGGATTTGAACCTGCGCTTTAAGGGCAGCCGGAACCAACGGATCATCAACGTTCCGGAGTCCCTGAAAACTGGAAAGATTGTCCTCTGGGAAGGTGCCGATTACGCCTGAATCCTGTAGTACTGAGCCTCCGTCCCTTGGGACGGGGGCTTTTTCTTTGCCGGGAAGGGACCCGGGGGAAAGCATTTCCCAAACCCTGTTTCCGTGTTAGAATAGCCTTACCAGGAAATTTCCTCTGGAGTGGGGAAGCTGCCTGGAACATCAAGGTTGGAGGGGAAATCTATGGATGTACAGAAAATGACTGAAGAAGAATTGCAGGCCCAATGTGTGGCCTGGCGCCGCTGGTTCCATGAACACCCGGAAGTCAGCACCAAGGAAGCACAAACGTCCCAAAAGGTTTTTGATATATTGACGGAGCTGGGCCTTAACCCGGTCCGGGGCAAGGGCCACTACGGGGTGGCTGCCACCCTGCAAGGGGCGCAGCCCGGCCCTATGGTTGCCCTGCGGGCGGATATGGATGCCTTGTCCGTAACGGAAGCTACGGGCCTGCCCTACGCTTCCCAAAACCCTGGTGTCATGCACGCCTGCGGCCATGATATGCATATTACCACCTTACTGGAGACCATCCTGCGCCTGCTGCGCCGGAAAGACGAACTGGCAGGCAGCGTCCGGGTGCTGTTCCAGCCCTCGGAAGAAATGTCCCCTACCGGCGGTGCCCGGTACATGATGCAGGACGGTTTTTTGGACGGGGTCCAGGGGGTTTTTGGCCTCCATATGTGGCCCACTTTCCTTTGTGGCCAGGTAGGGGTTAAGGCCGGAGCCTTAATGGCCGGCTCCGACCGGATCAAGGTGATTATCAAAGGGAAAACGTCCCATGCCGGACATCCCCAGGAAGGGGTGGATGCCATTATGGCGGCTGCCGACTTCCTGCAGCAGGTGAGCCATATTGTCAGCCGGCGGATCAGCCCCCTGGCTACGGCCACCATCAATTTCGGCACCATCCAGGGTGGTTCCCGGTACAATGTGGTACCCGGGGAAGTGACCCTGGAAGGCACCATTCGGACCCTGGATGAAGACAACCGGAAAAAGATTCCGGAATTCATCAAGGGCATTCTGGAAGGGCTGAAGCTCAGTGCCGGCATCGACTACGATTTCCAATATTTCTATGGCTACCCGGTACTGGACAATTGGCCGGTACCGGCCCAGCTGGCAGCAGAAACGGTGCGCCAGGTGCTGGGGGACGAGGCCCTGGTGCCCGGTATTTCCCCGGACCTTACCGCCGAAGACTTTGGCTTCTACCTGCAGAAGGTGCCCGGCGCCTTCCTGTGGCTGGGCTGCGGCATCAAAGACCAGCCCGTCCACGGTCTGCACAACGCCAAATTCTGCCCGGATGAACAGGCCCTGGTGGTCGGTTCCCGGCTGATGAGCCAGCTGGCCATCAACGCACTGCAGCAGCTGAAGGCGGGCAAGGATTTCAGCGCCCGCACCTAAAATAAGGAGAATGACTATGAAAATGGCTTTTATCGGTGACAGCTTGGTAAGCTGCCCCAACGTAACGTTAACAGAAACCTGGCCGGACATTGCCGGCAAAAAGCTGGGCCTGGAAGTGGTGAACAACGCTGCCGGCGGCAAACTGACCCTGGTGATGCGGGGGATGTTCCCCTATGATGTGCTGAACGAAAATGCCGACGGGGTCTTTATCCTGTGCGGCATGCGGGATATCATGCTGGATGAACCCATGAGCTCCATCGAAGAAAATATCCAGGTGACCCTGGATAAGGCCCAGGAAGCCGGGCTGAAGGTGATTGTGCTGGGCAAGCCGCCGCTGACTACCCTGAAAAGTGCCGAAGCCGGCTGGCAGGTGCCCAGTGAAGTGGACAAGCACAATGAGGCCCTGAAAACCTACCGGGCCTGGCTGGACGAAGAAGCTGCCCGCCGGAACCTTCCGGTGCTGGACTTTCAGGAAGTGCTGACCAAGGCCGCTGCAGAAAGCGGCAAGGAACTGCTGCTGGACGGGCTCCATCCCAACGCAGAAGGCTACAAGGCTGTGGCCGCTGCTTTTGTGAAACTCATGGAGGAAAGCAGGGCCCTGGCATGACTGCCACCTGCACCATGACCCGTTCGGTGATGCTGAATATGGCCAACTCCGCGGGAAATCTGTTTGGGGGCACCCTGATGGGCTGGATGGACGAAGTGACGGGGATTACGGCCCATCGCTTTACCTGGACCCGGGTGACCACGGCAGCAGTGAAAAGCATCAATTTCTACGTGCCCATCCACTACGGCACGGTGCTGCAGCTGGAAGGCCGGGTCATCCGGGTGGGCCGCAGCTCCCTGGACGTGGAGGTGGTGGCCTATCTGGAGCCGGAAACGGAAGACGCGGCGCCCATTAAGGCGGCGGACGGGGTCTTTACCTATGTCTCCATCAACGAGGCAGGCCGGCCCATTCCCATCCGGAAAAAACTGGAAGACGCCTAAACGCAAAAAAAGAAATGCCTATGGACGAAAGCATCCATAGGCATTTCTTTTTTAGGTTATTCGTTGGCAGCTTTTTTGGAAGCCGCAGGTTTGCCGGCGCTGCAATAGAAGATGAAGCCCAGGAACAGGAAGGCCACGCAGAACCATTTGACCAGCACTTCCGTACCCTGGCTGGCGAACATATCGTAATAGCCCTTCAGGTAGATGGAGATGATGATCAGCGGCAGTACGTATTGCAGGTAGCTGTGCAGGGAGGTGGGAATGTTCCGGCCTTCCCCGTCGTTGGCCTCCGCCAGGAAGTGCTTCCAGCCCCAGCCGTTTTCCCGGGTGCAGAACAGCACAAAGGCCAGGCTGCCCAGGGGCAGCAGGTTGTTGGAAACGATAAAGTCTTCCAGATCCAGCACGGCGGTGCCCGGGCCCAGAGGCTGGAAGCCGGCCCACAGGTTGTAGCCCAGGGCGCAGGGAACACTGAGGAGAATCACGCAGACGGCGTTAATCAGCACGCTCTTTTTCCGGTCCCAGCCGTACAGGTTCATGCCAAAGGCGATGATGTTTTCAAATACGGCAATGACCGTGGACAGGGCGGCAAAGGACAGGAAGATGAAGAACATCATGCCCCAGAAGCGGCCGCCGGGCATTTGTACAAACAGGTTGGGAATGGTCAGGAAAATCAGGGACGGACCGGCGTCCGGCTCAATGCCGTAGGCAAAGCAGGCCGGGATGATGATGAAGCCGGCCATCAGGGCCACAAAGGTGTCCAGGGCTGTAATGGTGGTGGCTTCCCCAAACAGGCTGCGGCCGTGGGGCAGGTAGGCCCCAAAAATCAGCATGGCGCCGATACCAATGGACAGGGTGAAGAACGCCTGGCTCATGGCGGCAAAAATCATGTTGCCCCAGCCCAGCTGGCTTACCGAGTCCCAATTGGGAATCAGGTAGAAGGCGATGCCCTTTTCTGCCCCGTCCAGGAACAGGGAGTGGGCGGCCAGGACAATCATCAGCAGCAGCAGGGCGGACATCATCCACTTGCTGATCCGTTCCACCCCGTTTTGGATGCCCAAATAGCAGACCGCAAAGCCCAGCAGACAGGTAATCACCATCCAGCCTACCAGGATGCTGGGGCTGGACAGCATGGTGCCAAAGGAAGCCTTGATAAACTCCGGTGAAGCGCCTACAAAGGTGCCCTTGATGTGGAGCCAGCAGTAGTACAGCATCCAGCCGGTAACGGTGGTGTAGTACATCATCAGCAGGTAGCAGCCGGCAATGCTGATGCCTTTCAGCCGGTGCCAGCGGGTGCCCGGCGGTTCCAGCACCTCAAAGCTTTTGGCAGCGCTGCGGCGGCTGCCCCGGCCAATGGCGAATTCGCAGACCATGACGGGGATGCCCATAATCAGAAGAAAGATTAAATAGATCAGGATAAAGGCGGCGCCCCCGAATTGGCCGCAAAGGTAAGGAAACTTCCAGACGTTCCCAATGCCAATGGCGCAGCCGGCAGAAACCAGGATAAAGCCAAGGCGGGAACCGAAAGAATCTAAAGGATTTTGTTCGGACAAAGTAGTACAACCCCTTTCTGCAATATGAAACACTTGTGTACCATTCTATACTAGGATGAAACAAGTTTCAAGCAAAAAGGGGTTGTTTTTTCTTGTTTTTATCAAGATAAATATGAATTGTCCTTAACGGACGCCTTTTCCTGGCTGAATCATGGTAGGAGTCTGGGCCTTTACCTTGGGCTCCAGGGGCACGCCGCCAGTTTGGCCTTGAGGCGGATTCTGCGGGCGGACATTTGGCTGGGGCTGGGTTCCTGCGTTACCGGGTTGGGAAGGAACTGGCAGGGACGGGGTCCGGGGCTGCTGGGCTGCCCGTTTGGCTTCTTCCAGGCGCTGCTGCTGTTCTGCCTGCTGCAGGCGCAGGGAACGTTCCAGTTCGGCTTTTTCGGCTTCTCTCTTTTGGTAGATGGAATGGGCAAAAAAGAGGCATAAGCACAGCACAGCCAAGAGGACAAAGGCCAGCAGGCCGTGGACGGAACGGCCCTTGGCATCAGGGTCCTTTGCGGTAAGGCGGGTATGCCAGCTGCGCAGAAATTTCAGCATATGAATCACTCCTTCTCTATTGTTAGGCCGGCGCAGAGCGTCAGCCCGAACCTGTGGGGTCAATGGCTCTATTTTACACTTGTTCTCCAAAAAGCACAAATCCCCGTGGTATAATAAGGAAAAATCAGCCGGCTCGCCGGCTAAGGAAAAGGATGACTTATGCATAAAAAATATTTTTTCTTTGATATTGACCAGACCCTGGGCCTGGGGATTTCCCAGCAGGTACCTCCGGATACCCAGTATTGCCTGGATGCCCTCCAGGCCGCCGGGCACTTTGTAGCCCTGGCCACAGGCCGAATCCAGTGTGATGCGGCAGCCTTTGCCCAGAAACACGGAATTTCTTCTATGGTGGCGGACGGGGGCAGCAGCCTTACGGTGGACGGAAAAATCCTGTCCATGGAAGGGCTCCCCTTGGAACCTGCCCGGGCCCTGCTCCGGGACCTGACCAGACGGCAGCAGCCCTGGGCGGTGGTGGTGGATAACACCCTGGACCGGTATACGCCCTACCAGGATTACCCCCGGGAAGACCCTAGAAACTACATGACCACCCACGTAGGTCCGGTGGACATTGAAGCCCTGGACCCGATTTTCAAGATTACCTATGCCCGGGAAGCGGAAGGTACAGAACCTGCCTTTCAGCAGGGCCTGCCCCACCTGCCCTATATTGACCATACGTATCTGGTGGAGCCGGTGGACAAGGGTAGGGGCATTGAAAAGCTCATGCACCTGCTTCACGCCGATCCTTCTGACGCCGTGGTGTTTGGGGACGGGCTCAATGACCTGACCATGTTCCGGAAACCCTTTTTCGCCATTGCCATGGGCAACGCCCGGCCGGTCCTGAAAGAACGGGCGGATTATGTGACCCAGGACAATGATAAGGGCGGAATCCTCAATGCCTGCCGGAAATTTGGCTGGCTGCCGGAAAAATAGCAGTGCCGGAGTCTGTGTGCCATTTGTACGGCAAGCTGCAGAGCTCCGCTAAAGGACTATATTAGGAAAGAAGATGATGGGATGCAGTGGAAGAAACGTGCTGCCCTGTGGCTGGTGGTCAGCCAATTGTTTATGGGAGGTGCCTGGGCGGCGGCCCCGGCTTTGCAGGTCAAGGTGGAACGGGAGCCGGGCTTTGTGTGGCGGCTGGATGCCCCCAATACCCTGAAACTGCCCCGGAACTACCGGGTGGACCAGCCCCTGCGGGCCAGCGGCAGCGGCCAGCCCTCGGCCCTGAACCTGGCGGCCGTGGTAAACGACCTGAAAGCCTGGGGAGTGGAGCCCGGACAGGTGGTGGATGTGGACCTGCGCCAGGAATCCCACGGCTATTTTAATGGGGCTGCGGTCAGCTGGTACGGGAAGAACAACTGGGGCAACGTGGGTCTTGCCCCCGCAGCGGTTACGGCAGCGGAGAACCGACAGCTTTCCCAGCTAAGCGGCAGGGAAGAAACCTATTATTCCCTGAGCAAGAAAAAGCTCCCCAAGGATCCGGTTTCCGTACAGGTGCTGCTGGCACCTACTGAGGAGCAGCTGGCCGCCGTCTTTGGGGTGGGCTATAAGCGGTTCCCCTGCACGGACCATCTCTGGCCCGAGGCCCAGCAGGTGGATGTCTTCCTGCAGTGGGCGGATACCCTGCCTCCCGAGGCCTGGCTCCATTTCCACTGTCAGGCCGGGGTGGGCCGGACTACGGCCTTTCTGGCCATCTGGGACATTTGGCGGAATGCACCCCAGGACAGCCTGGAAACCATTACGGACCGGCAGGCCAAGCTGGGGGGCTTGGATCTGCTCAACCTAAAGGCCACTGGCTGGATGGAAAGCGCTAATGCCCGGAAAATCTACCGGGTACGCCAGTTCTACCAATATACCGTGGAGAAAAAGGCGGGGAAAACCAATCTAAGCTGGAGCGAATACCTGAAGCAAAATCCCTGAAGGGGAGGACTGCTCGCCCTACCGCAGTCCAAAAAGTGAAAAAAACGCAAAATCTACCCTGGGCCCTGGACCATCGCTTGCTAGAAAAATAGCAGAATGGTATGATAAAAGACATTAGGAAAGAAGGATGGACCATATGACTACGAATTCTCGCCCAGGGGGGCATTCCCATAAAGGCTTGGCGGCAGGGGTACTGGCAGTCCTTTGCCTGGTGCTGGTACTGGCCGGCTGCTTTGCTTTTGGCTACAAGGGAGGACTGGGACCCAGTCCTTCCATAAAGGCACCGGCCCAAACGGCTGCTTCAGCCCAAACGGCTGCCCAGGAAAAGACGCCTGCCCAGCCCGCAGCCAGCAGCTCCGGAACCGGGGAAATCGGCACCCAGCAGGGAGGCCCGGGCCTTGGAGAAGGTTCCCAAGGAACCAATCTGCTGACGGCTCCCTTGCAAAAAGGAACTAAATATCGGGTGCTGATTGATAAAAGTGACCATAAATTCTATCTTATGGACGGCCAAATGGTGGTCCGGGCCTGGGGCTGCGCCGTAGGCAAGGGCGGCCTGGGCCAGAAACAGGTCAGCGGGGACAACATGACCCCAACGGGCACTTTTCTGGTGGACGAAATTGATGATGCTTCCAGCTGGACCCATGACTTTGGAGATGGCAACGGTTCCATTGCCGGAGCTTACGGGCCCTGGTTTATCAGCCTGGATACCAGAAACCTCAGCGGGGGCAATTGGGACGGCATCGGCATCCACGGCACCCATGATCCAGCTTCCATCGGCACCAATGCCTCGGAGGGCTGCGTCCGGCTGCAGAACGACCAGCTGGAAGAGCTGCGCCAGGTAGCCTATGTGGGTATGCCGGTAACCATTCAAGATTGAATACAGGAAATAAAAAATTCGGATGTGCTGAGCACACCCGAATTTTTTGTTATTGGCCGACCCAGCAGGTATCGCCCTGGCAGTTCCCATTTGGGGGAGCACTCTGGGGCAGCCTTTCCCTGGCGCTGCCATAGCCCTTGCCGCGCCCCTGGCCGCAGCCATAGCCGTAACCAGGACCGCCGCCCTGGCAATACCACCCGTAGCCGGGACCGTATTCCGGCACGGGGCTGGAGGCCAGCACGGCACCGCCCAGGCTCCAAAGGCCCAGAAGTACCAGTGTGAAGAGCAGCATAGATTTTTTCATGGCATTTCCTCCTTGCAAACAGGCCAAAAGGTCTCTATGTATTATAGCACGACTACTGCGCGGGAAGGAGAAAACCAAAAGTGTAAAAATTCCTAAAAAAAATTGTTAGTTTTTATGGAAAAATCCAAATAATAATGGTAAAATATTTATGTATTTTTGCAGCCCTTGGCTCTCTGCCGCAGCAGGATGCTTTCCTGAGAAATGGATGCATTTGCACTGCCTGTCAGAAGGCTTTATTTTTTTCAGGGTGAAACTAAGTGTTAACTAAAAAATAACATTAAACAATCCAAAAAGCTACAAATTTAACAATCTAAACTTTATCATTTTCTTTAAATAACAAGTTAGGAAAGTAAATTGACAAAGAACAAAAAATAATATATATTAATTACAGTTATTAAATAAGATATCAGCCGCATTCACTTGTGGGTAGGAAGGGAGGTGGCGAGAATGTTAAGCTCCAATGAGTTGGCAAAAGTGCTCCGGGACAATGGCTGCAAGGTAACGCCTCAGCGTTTGGCCGTTTATGAGATGCTGGCTCATACAAAAGAACACCCCACCGCAGAAATGATTTATGACAAGGTGAAAGACAAATACACTACGATGAGTTTTGCAACCGTGTATAAGTCTGTGGAGATTTTCAGCAAACTGGGTATAGTCCAGGTACTGAATACGGGGGAAGAAAGTTACCGGTATGATGCCAATGTAATGGAACATCCGCATATCAGATGCACCAAATGCGGAAAAGTCTTTGATGTGCCCCATATCGAGGCCAAACAGATTGAAGACATGGTTTCCAAGCAAACCGGTTTTGACGTAAACGGACACCAATTTTATTTCTATGGCGTTTGCCCTAAATGCCAGCGGAAAGCATAATCCTAGCTGTAAAAACACCGAGCTGTAAGAGTTCGGTGTTTTTTTACATTTTGCCCTTTGGATTTGTTATAATATACAGTAACGTTATGAGGGCTGTTTCCTAGAAAAAACGGTAATTTTGTATTGGTAAAGGTGTTAGAAACGATGCAGACAGACTTTGAAGTTGATATTTTGGCCAGCGGCAGCCGGGGCAATTCCACCCTGATCCGGGTGGGGGACACGGCGGTGCTTATTGATGCAGGGATTTCCTGCCGGCGGATTGTCCAGGGCCTGAAGAAATGCGGCCTGGAGCCGGAAGACCTGAGCGGGATTTTCCTGACCCATGAGCACAAGGACCACGTGGCCGGACTGGATGTGTTTGGCCGGCATTACGGAACCGTACCCATTTTCGCCAATGAAAAGACCTGGTCCCAGCTGCCGGTGCGCCGGCTGCTTACCCGGGAACAGGTGCGGGCGGTACCCCGGTCCTGCACCCTGGGCCGGCTCCGGATCGAACCCTTTAAGATTTCCCATGATGCGGCGGATCCGGTGGGGTACCAGCTGTTCTACGGGGACGAAAAGTGTACCTACCTGACGGACTGCGGCACCATTACCCCAACGGTGAGAAATGCTGTGGAAGGCGCAGAAGTCCTCATCCTGGAAGCCAACCATGATGAAACCATGCTGCGCAACGGACCCTATCCGCCCCAGCTCCAACGGCGCATTGCCGGCCAATACGGCCATTTGTCCAATGTGACCGCGGGCCAATTTCTTACGGAACTGCCGGTGCTGCCCAAGGAAGTATTCCTGGCCCATCTCAGTGAAAAAAACAATACCCCCCATATCGCCTATGAAACGGTGGAAAACCAGCTGAAGCAAATGCCCCAGCCCCACCAGATTCAACTGTTCGTGGCTTCCCAGCAGGAGCTGGTAAGCAATGTCCGGTCCTAAAGGAGTGATCGTATGAAACGCAAACTTTCCCAAAAAACCTTGAGCACCTTACTGGCTCTTTCTCTCAGCATGAGCTTCTTTACTGCCGGCTGCGGGCTGGCCAGCAAGGCCACCAATGATAAGACGGCTGCCAAGCCGGCTACCACCCAGGAAGAGAAAATGAAGGAAGCCGATTCCAAGCTCAGTGCCAATCGGAATACTCCCATCGTCCAGGCTGCCAAGAAAGTGGGTCCTACGGTTGTGGGTATTACCAACAAGGCCCTGGTGCGGGATTATTTCAACCGGACCCAGCTGGTGGAAAAGGGCAGCGGTTCCGGGGTCATCTACAGCAAGGATGGCCTGATTGTGACCAATAACCACGTAGTGGCAGGGGCCCAGGAAATTGTGGTCAGCCTGTCCAACGGCAAAACCTACACCGGCAAGGTGCTGGGCACCGATCCCACCACGGACCTGGCAGTGGTGAAAATCCAGGCCGACGAGGATCTGCCGGTAGCGGAATTTGGTGATTCCGATACCCTGATGGTGGGCGAACCGGCCATTGCCATCGGTAACCCCCTGGGCATGGAATTCCGGGGTACGGTAACCGCCGGCGTCATCAGCGCCCTGAACCGGACCATTGATTTGGGTGAGCAGCGCTTCCGCCTGATCCAGACCGACGCAGCCATTAACCCCGGCAATTCCGGCGGGGCCCTGGCCAACGCAGACGGTCAGGTCATCGGCATCAACAGCGCCAAGATTGTGGTCAGCGGCGTAGAAGGCATTGGCTTTGCCATTCCTATCAACGAAGCCAAACCCATTATCAAGCAGTTGGCCGAACAGGGCCGGGTGGTGCGCCCGTATTTGGGGGTCAGCCTCATTGACAAGACCTTGGCAGAACGGTTTGGGTTCAATATCGACCTGAGAGGAGGGCTGTTTGTAGCCAAATTGTTTCAAAATGGTCCAGCCTATCAGGGAGGCATTCGCCCGAATGATATCATTACCAAATTCAATGGGACTAAGGTTGATTCGGTGGCTGCTCTTCGGGACGCTTTGAACAAGTGCCAGGTAGGGCAGACGGTTCCTGTCACCATCTTGCGGGGCGATACGGAAGTGGATAAGAACGTAACCTTAACAGAAATGCCCCAGCAGGACAGCAATAACTGATGCTGAAGATTACCATTGCCTGTGTGGGCAAATTAAAAGAAGACTATCTGCGCAGCGCAGAGGCGGAATTTGTGAAACGGCTGGGGGCCTATTGCCAGCTGGAAATCAAATGCATTCCGGAAGAAAAAATGCCAGAAAACGCCTCTCCGGCTGCCGAGCAGCAGGTACTGCAAAAAGAGACGGAGCGCGTCCTGAAGCTGATTGACGACCACAGCTATGTGGTGCTGTTGGATCTGAAGGGAAAGGAAATTTCCTCTCCCCAGCTGGCGGAGAAGCTGGACCGCTGGATGGTGGAGGGGGTCAGCCATCTGACCTTTGTCATTGGAGGCCCCTTTGGCTATACGGATGACCTGCGCCGGCGGGCGGATTTCCGCTGGAGCTTTTCACCCCTGACCTTCACCCACCAGATGATCCGGGTTCTTCTGCTGGAGCAGATCTACCGGGCCTTCAAGATTCTGCGCAACGAAAAGTACCACCATTAAGCGGTTTTACTCTATTTTATCAGGTACAGGGCACCTGTCCCGTTTGAGGACAAAGCACCGAGGGGAGTTATTCATTCATGGAAAAAGCAAAAGTGTATTTTACGGATTTTCGCTGCCCAGTGGGTACCAGCATGCTGACCAAACTCCAGCGGCTGTGCAAAGTGGCCAAAATGAACAGCATTGACTTCGAAGGCAAATATACGGCTGTGAAGATGCATTTTGGCGAATTGGGCAACCTGGCCACCATCCGGCCCCAGTATGTCAAGGCGGTTACGGACCTAATCAAGGAATGGGGCGGCAAACCCTTCCTGACAGACTGCAACACCCTGTATCCGGGCAGCCGGAAAAACGCCCTGGACCATCTGGAATGTGCCGCCTTAAACGGCTACAATCCTACCACCACGGGCTGCCAGGTCATCATCGGGGACGGCCTGCGGGGCACCGATGAAGTGGAAGTTCCCGTACCCAATGGGGAATA
Organism: Acidaminococcus sp. AM05-11; assembly: GCF_003472805.1. Lineage (NCBI taxonomy): Bacteria > Bacillati > Bacillota > Negativicutes > Acidaminococcales > Acidaminococcaceae > Acidaminococcus > Acidaminococcus sp. AM05-11. Next base: position 92,981 of record NZ_QRMX01000003.1, read on the forward strand.
CATCAAAAAGGCCAAAATTGGCCGGGCCATTATGGATGCGGACATTGTGGTCAGCCTGGCCCACTTCAAGGGTCATGAATCTACCGGCTTTGGCGGCGCCATCAAGAATATCGGCATGGGCTGCGGCAGCCGGGCCGGGAAAATGGAACAGCATTCCTCCGGTACTCCCAAGGTGGACCCGGAGCTGTGCCGGGGCTGCCGGCACTGTGCCAGCGAATGCGGTTCTGACGCCATTGAGTACATTGACAACAAAGCGTTTATTCACGAAGACCTGTGCGTAGGCTGCGGCCGCTGCATTGGGGCTTGCAGCTTTGACGCCATCCAAACGGTACAGTGGGATGCCAACGAGCTGCTGGATCGGAAAATGGCTGAGTACACCCTGGCTGTGCTCCACGGCCGGCCCAGCTTCTTCATCAACTTTGTTATGGACATTTCCCCCAACTGCGACTGCCACGGGGAAAATGACGCACCCATTCTGCCCAACATCGGCATTTTTGCTTCCACCGATCCCATTGCCGTGGATCAGGCCTGCGCCGATGCCTGCCAGAAGATGCCGCCCCTGCCCAACAGCCAGCTGTCCGACCACCTGGCCGAAAAGGGCTGGGAGGAGCACCACGACCATTTCCTGGACAGCAACCCCCTGGTGGACTGGGAAACCACGCTGGAACATGGCGTGAAGATAGGCCTGGGCACCCGGGAATACGAACTGGTCCGGATGTAACTGTTTCCTTTTACGGTACATAAGAAAAGTTGAGTGTCAGATTGGAGAGGGTGCCCTTTAGGGGGCCCTCTCCTTTGTGTTATAATGGAACCATTCTAGAACGTACGGAGGAGCTTATGTCTGATTATGTAATTTCTCCGGTGTACCCTTCTGACACCCGCACCAATGCCCAAGTGAATGCACTGCTGGAGCAGGAAGGAATCCGCCGGGATGCCAATTTGGATTATACCTGTGTCATGTTTGACCAGGATTACCACGCCGTAGCCACCGGCAGCTGCTTTGGAAATACCCTGCGCTGCATGGCGGTGGATCACCACCATCAGGGGGAAGGCCTGATGAACGAAATCGTTTCCCATCTGGTCCAGCGCCAGTTTGAACAGGGCCATACCCACCTGTTCCTGTACACCAAATGTTCGTCCGCCAAGTTCTTCGGGGACCTGGGCTTTTACGAAATTGCCCGGGTGGAAGACCAGGTGGTATTTATGGAAAATAAGCACGATGGCTTTGCCCACTACCTGGACCAGCTGGCCCAAAGCAAGGTGGAAGCACCCCGGGTGGCAGCCGTGGTGATGAACGCCAACCCCTTTACCCTGGGACACCAGTACCTGGTGGAAAAGGCCGCCCAGGAAAATGACCTGGTGCACTTGTTCATGGTCAGCGAGGACGCCAGCTTCTTTCCCTATACGGTGCGCAAGCGCCTGATTATGGAAGGCACGGCCCATTTGAAGAATATCCGCTACCACGACAGCGGTCCCTACATCATCAGCCAGAACACCTTCCCCAGCTACTTCCAAAAGGATGAGGAAGCGGTAATCCTGAGCCACGCCAACCTGGACCTGGCCATTTTCACGAAAATTGCTGCCCGCATGGGCATTACCGCCCGCTACGTAGGGGAGGAACCCACCAGCCTGGTGACCGGGCTCTACAACCAGGTCATGGCCAAACGGCTGCCGGAAGCGGGGATTGGCTGCGTCATTGTGCCCCGGAAAACCCAAAACGGCATTGTGGTCAGTGCTTCTACCGTGCGCCGGGATATCCAGCAGGGCAACTGGGACGAAGTGAAGGCCCTGGTGCCGGAGACTACCTGGAACTACCTGCGCAGTGAGGAAGGCCAGCCGGTGGTGGACAAAATCCGGGCCGGCAAGAATGTGGTCCATTACTAAAAGGCAGCCCCGGCCTTTCTCCGGGAAGGCTGGGTTGACTATTGCTTTTTTTGATACAGTTGTATATAATGTTTTATTGCAAACTACATATTGCTCATCAAGAGTGGCGGAGGGAATGGCCCAATGAACCCACAGCAACCATGGCGTAAGCCAACGGTGCTAAATCCTACAATGCGGTTTTTCGATTGTGAGATGAGAGCCTATATACTCTCTCTCAATGGGGAGTATTTTTTTTACTCAAGGAGGAACTATGAAAAAGTTTTTTACATCTGAATCTGTAACGGAAGGCCATCCTGATAAGATTGCCGACCAGATTTCCGACGCAGTCCTGGATGCCATCATCGCCCAGGACCCCAATGCCCGGGTTGCTTGTGAAACCCTGGTAGCCACTGGCCAAATCCATGTGGTAGGGGAAATTTCCACCAGCTGCTATGTGGATATTGCCAAAATTGCCCGGCAGACCGTAATGGACATCGGCTATGACCGTGCCAAATACGGCTTTGACGGAGCTACCTGCGGGGTGCTGCTGTCCATCGACGAACAGTCCCCGGATATTGCCATGGGCGTGGATGAATCCGACGAAGCCAAGGGCGGCAACCAGGACGACGATGAAAAAATCGGCGCCGGCGATCAGGGCATGATGTTCGGCTATGCCACGGACGAAACTCCGGAATATATGCCCCTGCCCATTTCCCTGGCCCATAAGCTGGCTTACCGGCTGGCCCAGGTCCGGAAACAGGGAATCCTGGATTATCTGCGGCCGGATGGCAAGACCCAGGTTACCGTGGAATATGATGACGACAAGCCGGTCCGGGTGGATACCATCGTAGTTTCTGCCCAGCACAGCGAAAAGGTTTCCATGGAACAGCTGCGCAAGGACATTTTGGAATACGTTATCAAACCGGTGGTTCCGGCAGAATTGCTGGACGAAAAGACCATTTACCACATCAACCCCACCGGCCGTTTTGTGATCGGCGGTCCCCAGGGGGACTCCGGCCTGACGGGACGGAAAATCATCGTGGATACCTACGGCGGCATGGCTCGTCATGGGGGCGGCGCCTTCTCCGGCAAGGATCCCACAAAGGTGGACCGGAGTGCTGCCTACGCAGCCCGCTACGTGGCCAAGAACGTGGTGGCTGCCGGTTTGGCCAAGAAATGTGAAATCCAGCTGGCCTATGCCATCGGCGTAGCCCGCCCGGTTTCCATCGCGGTCAACACCTTTGGCACCAATGCCATTCCGGAAGAAGAAATCGTGGAACTGATCAGAAAGAACTTCTCCCTGACCCCGGCCGGCATCATCAAGAGCCTGGATTTGAGAAGACCCATCTACCGCCAGACCGCAGCCTATGGCCACTTTGGCCGGACGGATGTGGACCTGCCTTGGGAACATCTGGACAAGGTAGATGTTTTGAAAAAGGCTCTGCATTAAAATGAAGTATGCAAAGGTTGCCATTAATTTGCCGGTAAAGAATATGTTCCGGCAGTTCACCTACCGGGTGCCGGAAAGCATGGACTTTCTGGACGAAGGCTGGCGGGTAGTGGTGCCTTTTGGCTCACAAATGCTGGAAGGCTTTATTGTGGAGGAGGACCGGGAGCCGGACCTTTCCCTGGACCTGAAGGCCATTGCCGATGTGTTGGGCACGGCGCCCTGGTTTGATCAGGAGATGCTGGCCACGGCCCATTGGCTGTCCCAGTACTATCTCTGTACCTTGGCGGAAGCCCTGCGCCTGTTTATTCCAGGCAAGAGCAGTGTGGCCGTCACCGGCCGTTACCAGCCGGAACCGGATTTTGCCGGAGAATTGACCAAACCGGAGCAGGAGTTCTACGATTATCTGCTGCTTCGGGGCGGCCGGTCCCGGAAGGAAATCTGCCGCCTGGACGGAGGGGAAAATGCCCTGAAGGGACTGATCACCAAAGGGGCAGTGAGCCTGTCCTTCGCAACCAAATACAAGCTGCGGGAAAAGACCGAACGTACCCTGCAAAGCACTGCCGCAGGGCGCCAGGCCCTAAAGGACGGCCTGATCCGGGGTAAAAGCCGGCAGGCCGCCCTTTCCCTATTACCGGAAAAGACCGTGCTGACCAGCCACGAACTGCAAGCCAAGGGCATCTCCAACGATGTAATCCACGCTCTGGTGCTTTTGGGCTATCTGGAGGAAGGGCAGCGCCGGGTGCTGCGGGACAGCTACGAGCATCTGGAGGCACCCCGGGAAAATTTGCAGCTGACTCCGGAGCAGCAGGCTGCGGTGGAAGCGGTGGACCGGGCCAGAACGGAAAAGGAGCCCCAGACCTTTCTTCTGGAAGGCATCACCGGCAGCGGCAAGACGGAAGTCTACCTGCGGCTGACCGACCGGGCCGTCCGGGCCGGGCAGCAGGTGATGGTACTGGTGCCGGAAATTGCCCTGACCGGGCAGATCGTGCGGCGTTTTAAGGCCTGGTTCTCGGACCATGTGGCCGTGGCCCACAGCAAGCTGTCCGCCAATGAGCGGGCGGACGTGTGGGAGAGAATGCGCTCCGGCCAGGCACGGGTGCTGATTGGGGTCCGCTCAGCGGTGTTCTGCCCCTTTGAAAATTTGGGCCTGATTATCATCGACGAGGAACACGAAGGTACCTACAAACAGGAAACCCGGCCCAGCTATCATGCTCGGCTGGTGGCCCAGTACCGGGCACATTACCGGAAGGTGCCGGTGCTTTTGGGCTCGGCCACCCCGGACCTGGAATCCTATTATTACGCCCGGAAGGGGAAATATACCCGGCTGCGGTTGACCCAGCGGGCCAAAAGCGGCAGCCGCCTGCCCCAGGTATCCATTGTGGACATGCGGGCGGAGCTGCAGCAGGGGAACCGGTCCGTACTTTCGGGAGAACTCCGGGAAAAACTGGAGCAGACCGTCCAGCATGGGGAGCAGGCCATTGTGCTGCTAAACCGCCGGGGCTTCTCCACCTTTGTGCTGTGCCGGGATTGCGGGGAGGCCATTACCTGTCCCCACTGCGCCGTTTCCCTGGTGTACCACGCCAAGGACCAGCTGCTGAAATGCCATTACTGCGGCTATACCATGCCCGTGCCCCACACCTGCCCCAACTGCGGCAGCAAGCGGATCAAGTTCTTTGGCACCGGCACGGAAAAGGCCGAAATGGAAATCCAGGAGCTGTGTCCGGGGGTGCATCCCATTCGCATGGACCAGGATTCCACCTCAGCCAAATTTGCCCACGAGCGGATTCTCAGGGCCTTTGGCAAGCAGGAGTACAACGTGCTTTTGGGCACCCAGATGGTGGCCAAGGGCCACGACATTCCCAATGTGACCCTGGTGGGCATCCTTAGCGCTGATGCAGCCCTGAACCTGCCGGACTTTCGCAGCGGGGAGCGTTGTTTTGCCCTGCTGACCCAGGCTGCGGGCCGGGCCGGCCGGGGGGACAAACCTGGCCAGGTGGTGTTTCAGGCCTACGATGCGGAAAATCCCATTCTCCAGCTGGCAGCCAAGCAGGACTATGAAGGCTTTGCCAAGCATGAACTGGACCAGCGGCAGGAGCTGAATTATCCGCCCTTTACCAAGATGCTGAAGATTACCGTCCAGCACAAGGAAATGGAAACGGCCTTTTCCACTGCCCAGCGGGTGGTGAACAATCTGGAGGCCTGGCAGTTGGAAACCCAGGCGGAAGTAGAAATCCTGGGCCCCTTCCCTGCCATTGTGCCTATGGTAAAAGGAATTTATCGAATCAACATCCTGCTAAAAAGTCATAAAATGGAGCCCGTAAAGGAATGGCTGCGCCAATCGGAATTTTGGGCCCAGCCCAGCCTGTCTTTTGACGTGGATCCCATCAGCGTGATATAGTAAAAGTATTACTTCATTCTATTTTATGGAAGGAGCAACTCCCATGAAAAAAATTCGTACGGCTTTAGCCCTGGGCGCCTGCCTGACGGCGCTGTCTGCCGCTGCCTATGCGGCACCGGCTTCCCCGGTGACTGCGGCCCCCGGTAAAACCGCTGTCCAAAGTCAGGAGGGAACCATGACAACTGTCAAAGAATATATTGCCCAGGGGAAAATCACCCCGGCTGCCGACAAAAGCGGCAGCGGCCGGATTGATTTGCAGCTGAGCAAACCGGAAATGACCTATACTTCCGGGGTAGTTTACGCCCAGGTGCCCAGCCGGGGCTACGAGAACGTACCCCTTACTATGGACATCATTCGTCCCAAGAACCCCAAAACGCCTCTGCCGGCAGTTATTTTTGTCACCGGGGGCGGTTTTATCAACGCCAACAAGGATAATATGCTCAGCCGCCGGGTGGAACTGGCCGAAAACGGCTACGTGGTGGCCAGCATCAACTACCGGGTGGCTCCTACGGCCCAAATGCCCCAACCCCTGGAAGATGTGAAGGCGGCGGTCCGCTTCCTTCGAGCCCACGCTGCCCAGTATAATGTGGACAGCAAACATATCGGTCTGTGGGGCGGCAGTGCCGGCGGCTATTTGGTGGCCATTGCCGGTACCACCAACGGCACCAAGCAATTCGACAAGGGGGAATACCTGAACCAGTCCAGTGATGTCCAGGCCGTTTTTGACGAATATGGCCTGTCCGACCTGACCAAGATTGGGGCAGACTATTCGGAAGCCGTACAGAAGCTCCACGCTTCGGACGGGGCTACGGAAAACCTGTGGCTTAACGGTTCTTCCGTTTTTACCGGCCATGCAGGGAATGTGTCTTCCGACCTGAAAAAGGCAGAAGCCGCCAACCCCATTACCTACATTTCCTCCAAGACCCCGCCGTTCCTGTTGATGCACGGGGATAAGGATGTGGTGGTATCGCCCAGCCAGACGGAAATCCTCCATAAGGCCCTGGTAGAGAAGGGCATCGATTCCACCCGGTACGTGGTTACCGGCGCCGCCCACGGGGGCGTGTACTGGTACCAGCCGGAAGTAATGGAAGTGGTGCTGGAATTCTTTAACCGGACGCTGAAAGGATTGTAATTGCACAAAAAAAGGGAACTGCCTGGGCAGTTCCCTTTTTCTATACGGAGTTTTCTAGGTAGTACAGCCGCTTTCCAGGGCTTTCCGGATTCCATCCAGGTTCAGTTCCTTTCCCTGGAGCAGGCTATCAATCCGCAGCCGGGTCAGTGGCGTGTTGCTGAGATTCTGGACCTTGGACAGGGCCTGGCGCATTTTCTCCGACAGGGGTTTTTGGCCGTCCGACCAGGATTCCAATACGTCCAGGGCATCGGACCGGTTGGCACTGCTGCCGCTGGTCAGGCTCCGTTCCAGCAGGTCTTCCCCCTGTCCTGGGAAGTATTCCAGGGGATGGAGCATATCTGCCAGCTGGCCCTTTCCTTTTAGGTAGTCGTCCAGATGGAGCCGGGCAAAGGCCAGCACGTCTTTCACATCCTGGTCATTGGCCTGCCACAGCAGGGGCCGGTACAGGGTGGTCAGGCTGGGCTGCTCTTTGAGCAGCCGCCAAAGTTCCGGCTGGATATCAATGTCCAGGATGGCGGCCATTTCGATGACCGGCAGGTTGGCTTCGCCTTCCGGGGTGAGAAGGGCTGCCAAAATCTTGGGCCGCCAGTCCACGGAGCTTAACAGGGCGTTAAGGGAATCCAAAAGGATTTGGCACTGGATGGCCGACAGGGCAAAGTAGAACTTTTTCTGGAGCATGTACTGGATGGCTGCCGCCATAGCTACCAGGGAGGAGGCTACGGCAATATCCAGGTAATGGTCCGCCGCCTGGGAAAAATACTTGGGCAGCAGGGTAAACAGGTCCACCTTGTTTTCCTGGGGCAGCAGGTCTTCCTGGATGCATTCCAGCAGGTACTGGAAGTAATCTGCCAGGAGCCGGGTAATCCCCAAAAACAGGGGGTGGGACAGGCTCTTTTGGTCCAGGAACTTTTCCAGGTCCAGATGTTCCAGCACCCATAAGGGCAGACTGGGGTCGTGGACGGTGAGCTTCAGCCCCTTCATCAGCAGCCATTCCTGGGAGGCCCGGGTGGTGAAGTGGAAATGCTTGATGGCACAGACCCGGCCCCAGCCCGTGGTGTGAAGCAGCAGGACCCGCAGGTCGTCCTGGTCCAGGCTGTCACTGTCCTCCAGGGCCTGGAGGACAAATTTGGTGAACTCCTCGCAGCGGGCCAAAAGCAGCAGATCCTGTTTCAGGGCTTCTGCTTCCGGTTTGCCCCGTTTGTTCTTTAAAAAGGCTCCGGCAGCAATCACCGCGAATTTTACCGCTTCCCGGTCCGTGGCTTGGTACAGCCAGGTTTTGGTCAGCTTCCACAGGCTGGGGGAGTAGCGCAGGTGGGTGACCCGCCGGCTGAGCTTATCGAAATACAAGATGCAGGGGGCGTGGGTAACCCGCTGGTACAGGCTGAGGGCTGCTTCCGGGCTGGGTTTCTTCTTGTAGCGCTGGAGAGCCTGGTAGATGTCCAGGTACAGTGCTTCCCCGGACTCCCCGGCTTCCGCCTCGTCGTCCAGCAGGTACAGGTCTTTCATGCCCGGCAGGGGAAACATCCCGGCGGACAGGGAATCCGGCGCCGTATCCGGTAGGTTTTTCAGGGTAAAGAAGCCCTGGGGAGTCAAATGTTCTTTTATGAAATTGAATAGGCTGGGGCCCTGGAGCCAGGGCAGTCCGTTTTGCATTTCCATGGTGCCCTCCTTTTCTGTCTGACGGCGGGCGGCCAGTCAGACCTTGATGGGGCCCTGCCTCATCCTTGGGCAGGCGGCCTTAGCCCGAGCCTGCAGCTGCAGAACCTCGGGCGGGGAGAGCTGTGACGCAGCAGCCTAGCTTGCAGCTGCTTTTCACAGTACGGGTGCTGAATATTTTCCTTGTTATTTTATATATTCTATGCGCACCCTTGAAAACCCTTCTTTTTAAGGGATTTTTGGAAAAATCATCTCTAAAACTTTACGTATAGGGCAATTTTTCGGAAATTTCCCAGATTCCTGGAGAAACCGGGCTGTGGGCTGGTGATTTTTTGCCATTCAATGGTATAATATAGGTTAACGGTAAAATGGTAATAAAAGATATAGGAGCGATGCATATGGCAATCTATAATATTGTAAAAGTTGGGGCGCCCATCCTGCGGGAAAAGGCAGCTCCGGTTACCCGTTTTGATAAAAAATTGGCCAAGCTCATGAAGGACATGGCGGAAACCATGTACCGGGCCAACGGCTGCGGTCTGGCAGCTCCCCAGATTGGTCTGGGCAAGCGCATTGTGGTCATTGATGCTGGAGATGGCTATGGCATTCGGGAGTTTGTGAACCCGGTACTGTCTGACCCCGTGGGGGAAGAAGTGGACGAGGAAGGCTGCCTGAGTGTACCCACCTACGAAGGGGAAGTAGAGCGGGCGGCCCAGATTACGGTCACCTATCAGGACGCCAAGGGCACCCACTACCGCCTTACGGCCCAGGGCCTTTTGGCCCGTGCTCTCCAGCACGAATGTGACCATCTGGAAGGCATTTTGTTTATTGATAAGGCCATCAGCCTGACGGCCAAACCCAAGGAAGAGGAACGCATATGAAAATTGTTTTTATGGGAACCCCGGAATTTGCGGTGGCCAGCCTGAAAGCCCTGGTGGAAAGCGGCCAGCATGAAATTGCGGCGGTGGTCACCCAACCAGACCGTCCCAAAGGCCGGGGACACAAGGTGATGATGTCCGCCGTCAAGGAATATGCCCTGTCCCAGAACCTGCCGGTACTTCAGCCGGAACGGGTGAAGACCCCGGAATTTTTGGAAGCGCTGGAAGAACTGGCCCCGGAGCTTATTGTGGTAGCTGCTTTTGGCCAGTTTCTGCCTAAAAGCCTGCTGGAACTGCCTAGGTACGGCTGCATCAATGTTCATGCGTCCCTGCTGCCCCGGTATCGGGGTGCGGCCCCCATCCATTACGCCATCTTGAAAGGCGAAAAGGAAGCGGGTGTCACCATTATGCAGATGGACGTGGGCATGGATACGGGTGCTATGCTGGCCAAAACCGCAGTACCGGTAACGGACGAAATGACCCAGGGGCAGCTCCACGATATTCTCAAGGAACGGGGCGCCCAGTTGCTGCTGGATACCATTGACCAATTGGCAGCGGGAACGGCTAAGGCTGTGCCCCAGCCGGAACAGGACGCTACCTATGCGTCCCTGATTACCCGGGATATGGAAAAGCTGGATTGGAGCAAATCCAGCCGGGAGCTGCACAACCAGATCCGGGCCTTTGATCCCTGGCCGGGTTCCTTTACCCTGCTGCCCAGCGGCAAGCGCCTGAAGGTTTGGGCCAGCCGGATTCGCAGCGAACAGGGTCAATTGGGGGCACCGGGAACGGTGCTGGAAACCAATCCGGAAGGCATCCTGGTTGCCTGCGGAGAGGGAAGTCTGGAAATTACCCAATGCCAGCCGGAAGGCAAGAAACGGATGCTGGCTGACCAATTTGTCAACGGCAAAAGTCTGGAACCAGGAGAAATATTGGCATAACAATGATAGATATGGTACTGCGGCCGAAAAAACGGCTGTTTATCGCGCTGGTTTCCCTGGCCACGGTGCTGGCGGGCTTTGTAGTATTTGGCCTGTGGCGGCTGATGGTGCCGGGCCTGCAGCAGCTTCATCCGCTGCTGCCCCATGTGGTGGGGATTGCCGCGCTGCTTGTAACGGTAGCCCTGGTTTCCGGGGTGCTGGGGATTGTCATGGCCATTGTGGGTTTTCCCACCATGAAATTTTTCTATATGTGGGCCTGGCATATCATCAATTTTCTGTATCCCCTGGTACTGTTTTTGGGGAAAATGATGGGAATTTCCAAGCGGAGGATTGAACAATCCTTTATTGAGGTCAGCAACCATCTGGTCCGGCGGCAGCATGTGCGGGTTCCCGCCAATCGTCTGCTGATCCTGACCCCCCACTGCATCCAGCTGGATACCTGTCCCTATAAGGTGACCCGGGACATCCACAACTGTCACCAGTGCGGCCGCTGCGGGGTAGGGGACCTTTTGGCCCTGTCCAACAAATACGGGGTCCATGTGGCCATTGCCACCGGGGGGACCTTGGCCCGGCAGGCCGTGAAGAAGGCCCGGCCCAAAGCCATCTTGGCTGTAGCCTGTGAACGGGACCTGACCAGCGGCATCCAGGATGTCTTTCCCCTGCCGGTAATCGGGGTGCTGAACGAGCGGCCCAACGGGCCCTGCTTCAATACCCACACGGATATGCACAAGGTAGAAGAGGCCATCAAGTCTTTCATTATAAAAGAGGATTTACATGAACGTAACCACTAAAGATCCGCGGGAAGCGGCTTTGCTGATTTTAAAACAAACTTTGCTCAAGGGGGCTTACGCAAACCTGGCTTTAAGCCAGGGGCTGCGTGGGGCTCCTTTGTCTGCGTTAGACCGTAAACTGACCACGGAGCTGGTGTACGGCACGGTGAAAACCCTGGGGACCCTGGACTGGTACCTGGAAAAGGTGGTGAATCGTCCTCTGTGGAAGCTGGACGAAACCCTTTTGGTGATTCTCCGGCTCAGCGCCTACCAGCTGCTGTTCCTGGACCGGATTCCGGACTCGGCGGCCTGCAATGAAGGGGCCAAACTGGCCCGGAAATGGGTGAACGAGGGCAGCGTAAAGCTGGCCAACGGGGCCCTGCGCCAACTGGCCCGGACCAAGAACCAGTGGAAGCTGCCGGCTGGGGAAAAGTATGAACTGACCCGGCTGGCCCTGCGCTATTACCACCCCGAGTGGCTGATTCGCCGCTGGAAGTTCCGCTTTGGCCTGGACGAGGCCGTGAAGCTGTGCCAGTTTGACAACCAGGTGCCGCCCCTGGCCTTACGGGTGAATACCCTGAAGACCACCCGGGAAAGCCTCCAGCAGCGGCTGGCAGAGCGGGGCATTGTGACCCGGCTGTCCCAGTGGTCCCCGGACGGGCTGTTGTGCGACAGCCTGCCCTCCCTGGACAGCCTGCTCCAGGACTTTGGCCCGGAACTGTATATCCAGGACGAAAGTTCCATGCTGGACGCGGCGGTGCTGAATCCCCAGCCCGGACAGCGGGTAATCGATATGTGCAGCGCCCCTGGCGGGAAGACCACCCACCTGGCCCAGAAGATGGCCAATCAGGGAGAAATCCTGGCCCTTGACATCTACGACCACAAGCTGGAACTGGTCAGGGAAAATGCCCAGCGCCTGGGGATTACCTGCATCAAAACCCAGAAGGCCGACGGTACGGTGGTTGTGCCGGAATGGGAAAAGACGGCGGACAGGGTTCTGGTGGACGCCCCCTGCAGCGGCCTGGGGGTATTGAACCGCCGGGTGGAAGCCCGCTGGCGGAAAGAGGAGCGGACCCTTAGTCAGTTCCCGCCCCTGCAAAAAAAAATTCTGGCCAATGCCGCCCGGTACGTGAAGGTGGGGGGACGGCTCCTCTACAGTACCTGCACCCTGGAACGGGACGAAAACAGCCGGGTGCGGGAAGCCTTTCTCAAGGACCAGCCTAACTTTGCGCCGGTGCCCTTTGCCCACCCCCTGACCGGGGAATTGGTGGAGGAATTGCAGATCCTGCCCTGGCGGGACGGCATTGACGGTTTTTATTTATGTTTGTTCGAAAGGAAGGGTGAATAACATGGCAAAACGGGAAATCCTGGGACTCACCCTGCCCGAGCTTCAGGAAGAACTGGTGGCTCTGGGCCTTAAAAAATTCCGGGCGGAACAGGTGTTCCGCTGGCTGTACGAAAAATCCGCCGTGGACTTTGAGCAGATGTCCAATCTGTCCAAGGACAACCGGCAGCTGCTTGCAGAGCATTATAAAATTATGACCAGACAGGTGAAACCTATTAAGGAATACCGCTCCCAGGACGGCTTGACCCACAAGGTGCTGCTGGAACTGGAAGACGGCGCCACGGTGGAAACGGTGCTGATGCACCACGACTACGGCTACAGTGCCTGCCTGTCTTCCCAGGTGGGCTGCGCCATGAATTGCGCCTTCTGCGCCAGCGGCCTCCACGGCTTTGTGCGGAATCTGACCGCCGCCGAAATCCTGGCCCAGCTGTACTACTTCCAAAGCCAGCTGCAGGAGAGCGGGGAACGGGTCAGCCGGGTGGTGATTATGGGCAGCGGGGAACCCATGCTGAACCTGGATAATGTGCTCCGGGCCCTGGACCTGCTCCATAGCGACCGGGGCCAGTGCATCGGCTACCGGAACATGACCATTTCCACCTGCGGCATTGTGCCCGGGATTGAGGAAATGACCCGGCAGGGCCGGAACATCAACCTGGCCATCTCCCTGCACGCCGCCAGCAAGGCACTGCGGGACCAGCTGATGCCGGTGAACCACCGGTACCCCTATCCGGAGGTAATCCGGGCAGCGGAAGCCTACGAAAAAAGCAATGGCCGTCAGGTCATGTACGAATATATCCTTCTGGCAGGGCTCAATGACCGGCCGGAAGATGCCCAGGCCCTGGCAGATGCCCTGGAGCATAAGGAATGTGTCATCAATCTGATCCCTGCCAACCCGGTTCCGGAAAAAGGCTTTCGCCGTCCCGATGATCGGGCCGTGGACCGGTTCTTCCAAATCCTGAAAAAGCGCCATATCAACGTGACCGTGCGCCGGGAAATGGGCAAAGACATTAATGCGGCCTGCGGACAATTGCGGGCCAGTGCTTTAAAGGAGGCACAAAAGAAATGATAGCAGTCACAAGGACCAGCCGGGGTTTGGTGCGTCCGAAGAATGAAGACAGCATCTTGGTCCGGGAACCGGACCTGTATGCCATTGCCGATGGCATGGGCGGCGCCGATGCCGGTGAAGTAGCCAGCTACGAGGCCGTGCAGCAATTGGCACGGCTGGACCTGTCCGGGGTGCCCCGGAAGGAAATTCTTGCTGCCCTGGAGCACGGCATCCAGAACATCAACCGGAAAATCTGGGAACTTTCCCAGGATAAACCCAATTTTAACGGCATGGGAACCACCCTGACCGCTGTGTACCTGCCGGACGCCCGCAGCGCTTTTGTGGGCCACGTAGGGGACAGCCGGATCTACGTCTTCCAGGAAGGCCAACTGCGCCAGGTGACCAGTGACCACAGCTATGTGGCCGAGCTGGTGCGGCAAAAGCAGATGACCCAGGCAGAAGCGGACCAGTCCGACCAGAAGCATATGATCACCCGGGCCATTGGGGTGGAGGAAGCGGTGGAGGTGGACACCTTTGAAGTACTGCTGGAGGGTGCCCAAAAGCTCCTCATCTGCTCCGACGGGCTCACCAATATGATCAGCGAAGCGGAAATCGAACGGCTCCTGGGATACAAAAACCTGGACCGGCTGGCGGACGGCCTGCTGGACGGAGCCATTACCGCAGGCGGCGAAGATAACATTTCCTTTATTGTCATCGATTTGGAGGCTGTCAAATGAACGGAAGAATAACCTTGAACGGCCGGTATGAGATTATTGATAAAATTGGCGGCGGCGGTATGGCCGAAGTGTTCCATGGCTACGATACGGTACTGCACCGGGACGTAGGCATCAAAATCCTCCGGGACCAGTTTATCCAGGACAAGCAGTTTGTGGCTCGCTTCCGGCAGGAAGCCTGCAATGCGGCCGGCCTGTCCCATCCCAATATCGTCAATATCTATGACTGCGGCAACGAACACGAAATCTATTACATTGTCATGGAATACGTGGTGGGCCGCTCCCTGAAGGAAGTCATTGAAGAAAACGGGGCCCTGGACTACAAGACCGCAGTCCGCTACGCCATCGGCATCTGCTCGGCCCTGAAACAGGCCCATGACCATTCCATTGTCCACTGTGACGTAAAGAGCCAGAACATCCTCATCGACACCAAGGGCGTGGCCAAAATCACCGACTTTGGCATTGCCCGGGCCTTTGGCCAGCCCAGCAATGGGCCGGACAAGAACGTTATCGGGTCCGTGTACTACCTGTCTCCGGAGCAGGCTGCCGGCCAGCCGGTAACCCCCCAATCGGACCTGTATTCCCTGGGGGTGGTCTTCTTTGAAATGCTTACCGGCAAGCTGCCCTACGATGGAGCAACACCCCTGGAGGTGGCCCGGCACCATCTGGAGTCATCCACCCCTTCGGCCCGGCGCTATGACCCGGACATTCCCTACTATCTGGACAACATTGTCACCAAGGCCCTGGCCAAGAATCCCCAGCTGCGGTACGCTTCCGCCGATGATTTCCTGGCGGACCTGAAGGACGCCCAGACCCGGCTTTTGGGCAAGGAAGAACCCCTGGATCCGGCCTGGTACGATACGTCCAGCCGGAAGCCGGTCAGCGACGAGACCATGGTTATCAGCAAGACCCAGATGCTGGACGGGATTTTGAAACCCCAGCCGGCAGAACCCAAAAAGGACGATGTGCCGACCCCGGAAGAGGAGGCGGCAGCCCGGGCCAAAAAGAAAAAATTCCTGGCCTTTTTCCTGGCGGCCATTGTGGTCCTAAGCGGCGTAATCTACGCCATTTTAAGCTATACCAGCGGGGATATTCCCGTACCCGATGTGAAGGGCAAGCCCCAGGCAGAAGCAGAACTGCTGCTGACCAAGGCCAATTTGGGCTTTGAGGTCACCAAGGAATACAGTCCCACCGTGGCCGAAGGCGTGGTCATCAAGCAGAGCCCGGGTGCGGGCAGCAAGGTGAAGGCCGGCCGGAAAATCAAACTGGTGGTCAGCCAGGGGGCGGAACCCGGGGTGGTGCCCGACCTGAAGAAAAAGAGCCTGTCCGAGGCCACCCAGCTTTTGGAGAAAGCCAAGCTGAAGGTGGGCTCCCTGACGGTGAAATATGATTCCAGCGTGCCCCAGGGTACGGTGATTTCCCAAAGCGTATCCGCAGGCAGCAAGGTAACCCCAGGAACCAGCGTGGACCTGGTCATGAATATCAGCGGCAATCAGACTGCTGTGCCTTCCCTGGAAGGATTGTCCCTGGACGATGCCAGAAGCAAGCTCAGCGATATGGGCCTGACCGTGGGCAAGCTGGAAGAAACCAATAGCGACAAGGCCAAGGGCACGGTGCTCTCTGTGAGCCCCGGGGCCGGCCAAGTAGTGGAACGGGGCAGCACGGTGAACCTGGTGGTATCCGCCGGCAAGAAGGAAGAAAAGAAGGAAACCAAGGATAGTTCCTCTTCTTCCGGCAGCACTACTTCCACCCGGACCATTACCTACACGGTACCCGGCAGCGGCAGCGCCAAAACCGTGAAAATCATTGCATCCGATGCCACCAGCAGCCGGACGGTATTCTCGGGCTCCGTTGCGCCGGGAACCCAGATTACCCGTCAGGTCACCTTGGGCCCGGATGCCAGCGTACAGATTTATGTGAACGGCGCTTTGGCGGAGGATAAATCCCTGTGAGTCAGCAAACAGGAAGAATCATCAAAACCTATAACGGCTACTATTATGTGCTGGGGGACAACGGAACCTGGTACACCTGCAAGGTTCGGGGCCGGCTGAAGCAGAAACGCTTTATCATTGCCGCCGGCGACCGGGTGGAACTGGACGCAGCCGGGGACGAGGGCATGATTACGGAAATCCTGCCCCGCCGGAACCTGCTCCAGCGTCCCCTGGTGGCCAATGTGGACTGGCTGGCGGCGGTGTTTGCCTGTGCCGACCCGGACCCCAGCTTTCTTTTAATCGATAAATTGCTGGCCCTGGCAGAAGCCGCAAACATTCCCGCCGTCCTGGTGCTCAACAAGGCTGACCTGGCGCCTGAAGGGTTCTTTGCCCGGCTGGAAGCCGTGTACGCCCCCCTGGGCTACCCGGTGCTTCAGGTGGAAGCCAAAAACGGCAAGGGCCTGGACGCCCTGCTGGAAAAAATCTCGGACAGCACGGTGGTGTTTGGCGGTCCTTCCGGGGTGGGAAAATCCACTTTATTGAATCACCTGAATCCGGAACTTTCTTTAAAAACAGGCCAGGTAAGCGCCAAAATCGGCCGGGGCCGGCATACCACCCGCTTTGCGGAACTGCTGCCCTTCCAGGGGGGCTACATTGTGGATACCCCAGGGTTCGGCAATATCGACTTGGCCGAACTGGTTATGGACGATGCGGCCCAGGGGTTCCGGGAACTGAAAGCCCGGGCCGGGCAGTGCCGGTTTAGCGGCTGTACCCATACCCATGAACCGGACTGTGCCGTAAAGGCAGCGGTGGCTGCTGGAGAAATTGCCGCCAGCCGGTATGAATCCTACTGCATGATCCGCCAGGAATTGGCGGCACAAAAGAAAAGAGGTCAAAAATCATGACAATCATTGCTCCTTCCATTCTTTCCTCCGATTTTGCCCGGCTGGCCGAAGAAACTGCCAGCCTGAAAGAAGCCGGTGCCGATTGGGTGCATATTGACGTAATGGACGGCCAATTCGTGCCCAACCTGACCTTTGGGGCGCCGGTGGTGAAATGCCTCCGGAAATGGACGGATATGTTCTTCGACTGCCACTTGATGGTGGAACATCCGGAAAACTATATCGACAGCTTTGCCGCTGCCGGGGCGGACATGATTGTGGTCCACGCCGAGGCCACCCATCATCTCCACCGGGTGCTGCAGACCATCCACAGCAAGGGCATCCAGGCTGGGGTGGCCCTGAACCCGGCTTCTCCCCTGTGCCTGGTGGAAGAAGTCCTGGCCGACGCGGATATGATTCTCCTGATGAGCGTCAACCCGGGGTTTGGGGGCCAGAAGTTCATCCCGGCCAGCGTGGACAAAATCCGCCGTCTGAAGGCTATGCTGGAAGCCCGGGAACTGAAGACCCTCATCGAAGTGGACGGCGGCGTCAACGCCGAAACGGCCAAACAGGTACGGGAAGCCGGCGCCAATGTGCTGGTGGCCGGTTCCTACATCTTTGGTGCGCCGGACCGGCAGGAAGCCATTGCCGCCCTGCGGTAACTGTCGATGAAGGCATTTTGGCGGACCCATAAGGTCAAAATCAAACTGGTAGTGGTAGGTCTGCTGGCCGCCCTTTTGGTGGTCAGCTGGCTGGCCTATCTGGCCAGCATCCATGCAGCTGCCATTTTCAACCGGGAAATGGCCCGGCAGCACTACCTGGACGGCACCATTACGGTGGAGCGGATTACCGCTACCCCCTTTGGCCACGTGCATTTTGAAAACCTGGAGTGGAAGGGGGCCCACGACGGCAACCGGATAACCATTCCCAACGGGTATTTCCACGTGAATCCCCTGGACATTATCCTGCGGCGGACCAACAGCCGGACCATTGAACGGCTCCAGCTGGACGACGCAGATATTGTCCTGACCTTCAGCGAAAATATGCACGTCCGGGGCATCCGGGCTGCCCAGCTGCCGCCGCCGGAGCAGCGGAAAAAGGGAGACCGGAAAAACTTTGACATCAAGCTGAAAAATGTCAATGTGGAGGTACTCCTGAACCACTGCCACCTGACGGCCTACTACAAGCAGCGGACCCATACCTTTGAGGATGTAAATGCCAATCTGCACTACAACAGCAAGGACAAACTGACCATCGACTTTTCTACCGGTGAACTGGGGGGTACCCTGGAAGGCAAAGGAGTGGATATCCAGGGAGCGGTTGACCTGAAACCCCGGGTGTCCACCTACGACCTGAAGCTGGGCATCAAGGAACTGAATCCGTCTTCCCTGGGAACGGGGCTGAATATCCACGAACGGGTGACCGCCGCCGCCAATGTTACCGGGGACCTGCCGGATCCGGTGATTGTAGGCCAGCTGTATATGCCCAACCTGAACCTGCCCGGTCTGAAATTTACCAAGGTCAAGGGCAATTTTAAATACGCCGACGGCTATATTGATGCCCAGAACGTGACGGCAGATGTGTTTGGCGGTACCTGCGATGCCCACGGGGGCTTCAACATCGATACCAAGGCCTATACGGTCAACGTGATGGGTCACGACCTCCACAGCGAGGACGCCACCGGAGTGCCCTTCTTCCGCTGCCTGGTGCAGCTGGACCTGAAGATGCTCTGCGATGGGGACAACCGGTCCACCCTGACCTATGGCTCCTTCTATTCCGGCAAGGGGATGTACGCCATTGTCCAGTTCAATTCCATTCACGGCACCTTTTCCAACCAGTACAAGGAGTTAAAGTTCAGCGATGTGGAAATCAAGTCCGATGGCGGGGATATTGTGGCGCCCCAGTTTGAGCTGGTGGACGGCTCCCTGCATTTGGGCAATCTGTATTACGTGTCCCCGGACGGCCGCCGGACCCGGATCCGCTTCTTTGGCTAGGCGGTTGCAAAGTCCCGTGCATATGATATAATGAATGAGTAATTTTATAGTGAAATTGTCTTTGGGGCGGGGTGGAACTCCCTACCGGCGGTTACAGTCCGCGAGCGCAAGCACGAATCGGTGGAATCCCGATACCGACAGTACAGTCTGGATGAGAAAAGACAGCGAAAAGTGTATTTTTGCCGTGCTGCCCCAGGCAGTGCGGCTTTTATTTTGCAGAAAGCAGGTGGACTTTTGACAGATCAGGAATATATGAGAATCGCTCTGGACCTGGCGGAGCAGGCGCGGGGAAATACCAGCCCTAATCCGCTGGTGGGCTGCGTTATCGTCAGCCCTGAGGGCGAAATTGTAGGACGGGGCTATCACCACAAGGCGGGGCAGCCCCACGCAGAAGTAAATGCCATGGCGGACGCCGGGGAGAAAACTAAGGGTGCTACGGCCTATGTTACCCTGGAGCCCTGTTCCCATTACGGGCGCACGGGTCCCTGCTGCGAGGCGCTGATCAAGGCGGGCATCCGCAAGGTAGTGGCCGCTATTGAGGACCCCAATCCCCTGGTAGGGGGCAAGGGCTTTGCCCGGCTCCGGGAAGCCGGCGTGGAAGTGGTTACCGGGGTGCTGGCTGAGGAAGCCCGGCGCCAGAACGAGGTGTTTCTCCATTGGGTAACCCACAAGCGGCCCTTTACGGCACTGAAATACGCCATGACCCTGGACGGGAAAATTGCCACGGCTTCCGGGGATTCCAAATGGATCAGCGGGGAAGAATCCCGGAAATACGCCCATACTCTCCGGAGCCAGTACGACGCCATTCTGGTAGGGAAAAATACGGTGCTAAATGATGACCCGTCCCTGACGGTGCGGCTGGTGGAAGGCAAAAATCCCCTGCGGATAGTGCTGGACAGCAAATGCCAGCTGCCGGTGGACCGGAAGGTCTTCCAGGACGGGGAGGCCAAAACCCTTTTGGTTACCTCCTGCAAGGCAGATCCGGAACGGCTGGCAGCCTTCAAGGGGCTGGACCAGGTGACCATCTGGCAGCTGCCGGAAAACGGCGGTACCCTGGACCTGGGGGCACTGCTGGACCGACTGGGCGAAAACAACATCACCAGCCTGCTGGTGGAGGGGGGCAGCCAAATCCATGGCTCCTTCCTGGACCTGAAACTGGCCCAGCGGGTATACGCCTTTATCGCTCCCTGCCTTTTGGGCGGGAAAAAGAACCTGACGGCCATTGGAGGCCGGGGGGCCAGAACCATGGCCCAGCGGGTTACCCTCAGCGAACCACAGCATAAGGTGTTTGGTGAGGATTTAATGCTTACGGGCCTTTTGGAAAGGGGCTGAGCGTATGTTTACAGGACTGGTTGCGGAACTGGGGACGGTGGACACCCTGCGCCGGGAACAGAATTCCTACCGGCTGACCATTGCCGCCAAAAAGATTCCGCCGCTGCTCTCCATTGGGGAAAGCGTCTGCTGCAACGGGGCCTGCCTCACCGTGACCCATTTTGACCAGGGCCACTTCACCGTGGACGTCATGCCGGAATCTGCCCGGCACACCACCATTGGCAGCCTGAAGCGGGGGGACAAGGTAAACCTGGAACGGACCCTCCATGTAGGGGACGGCCTGGACGGCCACATTGTCAGCGGCCACGTAGATGGGGTGGGCACCATTGTGAAGATGGTGCCGGAAGGCATTGCCAAGGTCACCACCATCAGCTGCGGGCCGGAACTGCTCCAGGGCATGGTCAGCAAGGGCTCCATTGCCATTGACGGCATAAGTCTTACCATTACGGAAGTCACGGATACCACTTTTTCCGTATCCCTGATTCCCTTGACGGTCCAGTTCACCACCCTGGGTTTCAAAAAGCCCGGCGACAAGGTGAACCTGGAAACCGATATTTTGGGCAAGTACGTCCAGCGCATGCTGGAAAAACGCAAAACAGGGGGCCTGACCAAGGAAACCTTGTTGGAAAATGGCTTCTTTTAAGGAGGAAATTACCTATGGAACAAGAGTATAAATTTGACACCATTGAACAGGCCATTGCCGACCTGAAAGCCGGCAAGATGGTGCTGGTTACCGATGATGCCGACCGGGAAAACGAAGGGGACCTGATCATGAGCGCAGAGCACGTGACCACGGAAGCCATCAACTTCATGGCCACCTACGCCAAAGGCCTGATCTGTATGCCCTGCGACGGCAAAATTCTGGACCGGCTGCAATTAGACCCCATGGTAGCCAACAACACCGATAACCACGAAACGGCCTTCACCGTTTCCATCGACCATAAGGATACCACCACCGGCATTTCCGCTGTGGAACGGGCCTACACCATGAAAAAATGCGCTGAGGACGACGCCAAGGCCTCCGACTTCCGCCGGCCCGGCCACGTATTCCCCCTGCGCAGCAAGGAAGGCGGCGTGCTGCGCCGTACCGGTCATACGGAAGCCACTACGGACCTGTGCCGGCTGGCAGGCCTGAAGCCGGTGGGCATCTGCTGCGAAATCATGAGCGCTGACGGCACCATGGCCCGGACCCCCGAGCTGATGGAATTTGCCAAAGAGCACCAATTGACCTTCATTACCGTGGCAGACCTGGTAGCTTACCGGAAAAAGACCGAAAAAATGGTCCACCGGATTGCCAACGTGGCCCTGCCCAGCAAGTACGGCACCTTCCGGGCCATCGGCTACGAAAATGATCTGGACGACAAATGCCATGTGGCCATT
This sequence comes from Acidaminococcus sp. AM05-11, assembly GCF_003472805.1. Lineage (NCBI taxonomy): Bacteria > Bacillati > Bacillota > Negativicutes > Acidaminococcales > Acidaminococcaceae > Acidaminococcus > Acidaminococcus sp. AM05-11. The sequence goes on from NZ_QRMX01000003.1 coordinate 114,705, forward strand.
ATCAAAGGGGACATTACCGGCAAAAAGAACGTGCTGGTCCGGGTCCACTCCGAATGCCTCACCGGGGACGCCTTCGGCTCCCTGCGCTGTGACTGCGGGGACCAATTGGCTACGGCCCTGCGCATGATCGAGAAGGAAGGCTGCGGCGTGGTGCTGTATATGCGCCAGGAAGGCCGGGGCATTGGCCTGGCCAACAAACTGCGGGCCTATGAACTCCAGGACCAGGGCCTGGATACGGTGGACGCCAACGTGAAACTGGGCTTTGCCCCGGATATGCGGGATTATGGCATTGGTGCCCAAATCCTGGCGGACCTGGGTCTTACCACCATCCGGCTGATGACCAATAACCCGGCCAAACGGGCGGGCCTGTCCGGCTACGGCATTACCATTACGGAAACCGTGCCCATCATCATGAAAGACAATTGCTACAACCATCACTATATGGTAACCAAACAAGTCCGCATGGGACATGAATTACACGAAAAAGAAGTGGAGGCTAAAAAATGAAAGTAGTAGAAGGAAATTTACTGGCAGAGGGTTTAAAATTTGGCATCGTAGTTGCCCGTTTCAATGAGTTCATTACCAGCAAGCTGCTCAGCGGCGCGGAAGACACCCTGGTGCGTCACGGCGTAGCAGAAGACGACATTACGGTGGCCTGGGTTCCCGGGGCTTTTGAAATCCCCCTGGTAGCCAAGAAAATGGCCCAAAGCGGCAAATACGACGGCATCATCTGCCTGGGCGCAGTGATTCGCGGCGCTACCAGCCACTATGACTACGTATGCAGCGAAGTGTCCAAGGGCATTGCCCTGGTGAACATGGAAACTGGCGTTCCCACCGGCTTTGGCGTACTCACTACCGAAAATATTGAACAGGCTGTGGAACGGGCTGGTACCAAGGCCGGCAACAAGGGTTCCGATACGGCCCTGTCCATGATTGAAATGGTCAACCTGACCCGGAGCCTGTAAGATGTCCGAAGATATTTTAGTCAAGGCTACGGCGGGGGATGCCCGGATTTATGCGGTAAGCACCACCCACCTGACCCAATATATGAACGAAATCCATCACTGCTCTCCTCTGGCTGCGGCGGCCCTGGGCCGTACCGCTGCCGGGGCTCTGCTCCTGGCGGCTACCATGAAGTCCGGGGAAGCGGTAACGGTGCGCTTTAAGGGCGACGGGCCTTTGGGCCAGGTGATGGCCGATGCCCGGGATTACACGGTCCGGGGCTTTGTGATGCACCCGGAAGTGATGCTGCCGTCCAAAAACGGCAAACTGGATGTAGGCGGCGGGGTCGGCCATTACGGCATTGTCACCGTCACCCGGTGCCCGGAAAAGGGCGAACCCTTTACCGGGGTTTCCACCCTGAAAAGTGGGGAAATCGCTGCGGACCTGACCCGGTACCTGTACGTGTCCGAGCAGACCCCTTCCAGCGTTGCCCTGGGCGTCCTGATTGAAAAGGACGGCTCTGTGGCCACTGCCGGCGGTTACTTTGTCCAGCTGCTGCCGGAAGCGTCCGAAGAAACGGCCAAGACCTTGGAAGACAATATCCTGACCCTGCCCTACGTAACCGAACTGCTGAGCAGCGGCTGTACCCCGGAGGAGATGATTCGCCGGGTAGCCAAAGGCCTGCCGGTAGAAATTCTGGAATCCCACCCGGTTTCCTTCCATTGCAGCTGCAGCCGGGAAAAGGTGGCCCAGATGCTCTGCGGCCTGCCGGAAAAGGACTTCCAGGAAATTCTTCAAGACCCTCAAACCGAGGTTCATTGCCAATACTGCAACAAATCGTACCACTTTACTCCCGACGAGCTGAGAGAGCTTCCTAGAAAATCTTGACGAAACGAACAAATGTTTGTAAAATAGATAATGTACAGCAATGGACAAGGAGATGAATTCATGAGTATGGATGCAGATAAGACGAAAGCCCTGGATGCGGCTTTAAAACAGATTGAAAAGGATTTTGGCAAAGGCTCCATTATGAAATTGGGGGCAGCCAGCGCCAAGATGAATATAGAAACCATTCCTACAGGTGCACTATCCCTGGATTTGGCATTGGGAGTAGGGGGTATTCCCCGGGGCCGGGTGATTGAAATCTATGGACCGGAATCTTCCGGTAAAACTACGGTTGCCCTGCACATGATTGCCGAAGCCCAAAAGCGCGGCGGCTATGCAGCTTTCATCGACGCCGAACACGCCCTGGATCCGGAATACGCCCGGAACCTGGGGGTGGATGTGGACAACCTCTTGATTTCCCAGCCGGATACCGGCGAACAGGCCCTGGAAATCTGCGACGCCCTGGTGCGCAGCGGTGCTATTGACATTATCGTCATCGACTCCGTAGCAGCCCTGGTGCCCAAGGCAGAAATCGAAGGGGAAATGGGTGAATCCCATGTGGGCCTCCAGGCCCGGCTGATGAGCCAGGCCCTGCGGAAACTCACGGGTATCATTTCCAAGTCCCGGACGGCTACGGTGTTCATCAACCAGATCCGGGAAAAAGTAGGCGTGATGTTCGGCAACCCGGAAACCACCACCGGCGGCCGGGCCCTGAAATTCTATTCCACCATCCGGATGGATGTACGCCGGATTGAAAGCCTGAAGAACGGCAACGAAATCATCGGCAATCGGACCCGGGTGAAAGTGGTGAAAAACAAGGTTGCACCTCCCTTTAAGCAGGCCGAATTCGATATTATGTATGGCCAGGGCATTTCCCACGAGGGCTGCCTGGTGGACCTGGGGGTCCAGTACGAAATTATCAATAAGAGCGGCGCCTGGTATTCCTACGGGGATGAACGCATTGGCCAGGGCCGGGAAAATACCAAGACTTTCCTGAAAGAACACAAGGATATGGCTGCGGAAATTGAGCAGAAAATCCGGGCAGCAGCCGGTCTGGCCAGTACGGCCCAGGCAGCTCCTGCCCAGCCGGAAGAAGACGATGGCCTTCTCATGACGCCGGAGGATAATCCGGACAATGTGGAATAAGTCGGGAAAAGCCCTGGGTACCTACGCCGAAGCCTATAACTTTGCCTTGGACAAGCTGTCCCTGCGGGATTTCACCCGGTTTGAGCTGCGGGACAAGCTGTTGGAGCGGGAATGCCCGGAGGACCTTGCAGACCAGGTTTTGGCCAAGCTGACGGAACGCCATTTCCTGGACGACGCCCGCTGCGCCGCCCGGATTACGGCAGCCTGGCGGGGCAAGCGGTTTTACGGCCGCCAGTACCTGCGGCTGATGCTCAGCAAAAAGCAGGTGCCCCAGGAACTGATTCAGGAAGAACTGGCCCAGGTAACGGAAGAAGAAGAAACAGAGCGGGCCTGTGACTGGGCCAGGACCCAACTGGGAAAATTCCAGCGCAAGTACAAGGCAGACCCCCGGAAGGGGAAAGCCGCCTTGTCCAGAGGCCTGGCTTCCCGGGGCTTTGGCTTTGGAGCCATTGCTTCTGCCCTGCAATTGTGGCAGGAAGCTGGCGGGGAAGAAGACCTGTTTTAGCAGAAAAAGTATAGAAGCGGGGCTATGCGAGGCATAGTCCCCTTTTTGCTGTGCAGCTTTATTGACACTCTTATGAAAATACTATAAAATAACTTTGTCCAATCGTGTTTATTGGGTTTTAAGGCGACCTCTGGTTGCCTTATTTATTGTATGAACAAGTTTTACAAAAATTCTAGAGAAGAGGAGGTGTACATCATAGATCCCATTAGTGTATTTATCGCTCTTGTCCTTTGTTTGTTAGGTGTGGGCGGTGGCTATATGGCCCGGAAAAATGTTGCCGAAGGCAAAATCGGGGCTGCAGAAGATAGAGCCAAAGAAATCCTGGAAGAGGCTATGCGTGACGCCGAAGCCAAGAAAAAGGAAGCTTTATTGGAAGCCAAGGAGGAAATCCACCGTCTGCGTTCTGAAATGGAACGGGAGAACAAGGAAAGAAGAGCTGAACTCAGTAAAAATGAACGACGCTTGGTGCAAAAGGAAGAAAACGTCGACAAGAAAATGGATGCTTATGAGAAGAAGGAAGAAAAACTCATTGAGCAAAGCAACCGTCTGCAGGCTGCCCAAGCTAAAGTCGATGCTCTTTATGGCCAGCAGGTCACAGAACTGGAACGGATTTCCGGTTTGACCAGCGATGAAGCCAAGCAGGAATTGTTGGACAATGTACGGGAAGAAGTCAAACACGACAAAGCCCGTTTGATCAAGGATATGGAACAGGAAGCCAAGGACGTGGCAGACCAGAAGGCCCGGGAAATCATTTCCCTTGCCATTCAGCGCTGTGCGGCTGATCAGGTTACGGAAACTACGGTTACCGTTGTTCCCCTGCCCAACGACGAAATGAAGGGACGGATTATTGGCCGGGAAGGCCGGAATATCCGTACCCTGGAAACCTTAACTGGTATCGATTTGATCATTGATGATACGCCGGAAGCTGTCATTATTTCCGGCTTTGACCCTGTGCGCCGGGAAGTTGCCCGGATTGCCCTGGAGAAGCTCATCAATGATGGCCGTATCCATCCTGCCCGTATTGAGGAAATGGTGGAAAAGGCCCAAAAAGAACTGGATCAGAAAATTAAGGAAGCCGGTGAACAGGCTACCTTTGAAACAGGCGTTCATGGACTGCATCCTGAACTGATCAAACTGCTGGGCCGGCTTAAATACCGCACCAGCTATGGTCAGAACGTGCTGAAGCATTCCACCGAAGTTGCCCATTTGGCTGGCCTTATGGCTGCCGAACTGGGCGTGGATGTAAACTCCGCCAAACGGGCCGGCCTGCTGCATGATATTGGCAAGGCTGTGGACCACGAGGTGGAAGGATCCCATGTGGATCTGGGGGCAGAAGTGGCCAAACGGTATCACGAATCCGATATCGTCATCAATACCATCATGTCCCACCACGGAGACTGCGAAGCAACCTCCGTCCAGGCGGTCCTGGTTTCTGCCGCGGATGCCATTTCGGCAGCCCGTCCGGGAGCTCGCCGGGAAACCCTGGAAACCTACCTGAAACGGTTGACGCGATTGGAAGAAATTGCCGAATCCTTCGATGGCGTAGAAAAATGCTATGCTGTCCAGGCAGGCCGGGAAATCCGTATTATGGTGAAGCCGGATAAGATTGACGACGATGATTCCGTCATTCTGGCTCACGACGTGGCCAAAAAGATCGAAGAGGATATGGAATATCCTGGGCAGATCAAAGTGGTCATTGTGCGGGAAACCCGTGCCGTGGATTATGCAAAATAAAATTGGCCGTGCCTTTGGGCACGGCATTTTTTTAGGCGGATACCCCAGGTTTGTGCTATACTATAGGGGAATTTTCCACAATACTCAAATATCCGAGGGGAGAGAAAGCTATGGCAGGAACGCGTGAAGAAGCTTGGGAACTGTTAAAGGAATACAATCAGGAGCCTTTCCACCGGCAGCACGGGCTGACGGTAGAAGGCTGTATGCGCTATTTTGCCCGGGAATTGGGCTACGGGGACGAAGAAGATTTCTGGGGCCTGGTAGGTCTGCTCCACGATTTGGATTATGAAAAATATCCGGACCAGCACTGCCGGAAGGAAGCGGAAATCCTCCGGGAAAAAGGCTGGGACGAAAAGCTGATTCATGCGGTAGCCAGCCACGGCTGGCCCCGCTGCAGTGACGTGGAACCCCAGCTGGAAATGGAAAAGGTGCTGTATGCCGTGGACGAACTGTCCGGGCTCATTGGGGCCGCAGCCCTGATGCGGCCCTCCAAAAGCGTCCAGGATATGGAAGTGAAGTCCCTGAAGAAGAAATTCAAGGATAAGCATTTCGCCGCCGGCTGCAGCCGGGACGTAATCCAGCAGGGAGCCGATATGCTGGGCTGGGATCTCAACAAACTGTTTGAGCAGAGCATTTTGGCCATGCGTTCCTGTGAAGAAACGGTACAAAAAGAAGCAGAGCATTTTGGCCATGCGTTCCTGTGAAGAAACGGTACAAAAAGAAATGGAAGAATAAGGAAGAGAATGCGGAGCAAAAGCAATTTTTGCCCCGCATTTTTTCCGCCTGCGTGTTATTATATAAGTATACTGAGTTGGCCGTTGTGGCCGGAAAGGAGTTTGTATGGGACATTACGCAAAACCAGAAGAAGTATTGTACCACACCCAATTGTCCCAGAACATGCTTCTGGGAGCGGATATCGCGTTACTGCCCGGAGACCCGGGGCGTGTCCGGTCCCTGGCAGAGGCTATGGGGCCGACCATTGATCTGACCAGCCACCGGGAATACACCAGCGCCCTGGCGCAGGTGCAGGACAAGCCGGTGCTGGTCTGCTCTACAGGCATGGGAGGGCCGTCCACCGCCATTTGTCTGGAGGAACTGGCCCGTTTGGGCATTCGCCGGGTGATCCGGGTGGGCACCACCGGCTCCATCCAGGAGAACCTGAACCTGGGAGAGGTGGTCATCATCAAGGGAGCGGTGCGGCTGGAGGGTACCAGTACCCACTACGCCCCCTTGGAATTTCCCGCGGTAGCGGACCTGGAACTGACCCAGCTCTTGGTGTATGCTGCCCGGCTGCTCAATATCCCGCACCAGGTGGGCATCTGCGTATCTTCGGATACCTTTTGGCCCGGCCAGGAACGGTATGACAGCTTTACCGGGTACGTGCCCCGCCGTTTCCAGGGCAGCATGAAGGAATGGCAGCAGCTGGGGGTCACCAATTATGAAATGGAAACCGCCGCCGTGTTTGTGACGGCCCAGGCCCTGGGAATGAAGGCAGCCAGCCTGTGCGGGGTGGTGGCCAAACGGACCCAAAGCGAGAGCATAGCTTCGCCGGAGGTGTATAAACAGGCGGAAAGCCGCTTTCAGGCCATTCTCCACCGGGCTTTGAACGAGTTGTTGGTAAGGGAGTGATTCCAGTGAAACGCTGTATCATCTTAATGTTGGATTCTTTTGGCATTGGAGGCGCACCGGATGCCGCCAAATTTGGGGACGCAGGAGCGGATACCCTGGGGCATATTGCCCAGTGGTTTGCCAAAGGCCACGCAGAGGATGCCGCAAAACCCCTCTTAAAACTGCCATATTTGGCCCAGGTGGGCTTGGAACTGGCCCATGAAGCCAGTACAGGCAAAAAACTTGCGGCCAGCCTAAACGCCGCTGAGCCCCTGAAAGGGGCCTATACCTACGCCCGGGAAATCAGCAGCGGTAAGGATACGCTCAGCGGCCATTGGGAAATGGCCGGGGTCCCCGTCAAGTTTGACTGGGGGTATTTTCCCAACGTACCCCACTGCTTCCCCAAGGACATTATTGACGGCCTGATTCAGGCAGGAAACCTGCCCGGGGTGCTGGGAGAAAAGCACGCCTCCGGTACGGTCATTCTCAAGGAACTGGGGGAGGAAAACATCCGCACCGGCAAGCCCATTGTCTATACCTCTGCGGATTCGGTGCTGCAGATTGCCGCCCATGAGGAGCATTTTGGCCTGGACCGGCTGTACGCTCTTTGCCAGGCGGCCTACCAGCTGGTGCAGCCCTACCATATTGCCCGGGTTATCGCCCGGCCCTTTGTAGGGGAAACGGCGGATACCTTCGTGCGCACCGGCAATCGCCACGACTATGCAGTGCCCGCCCCGGAACCCACCCTGGTAGATGCGGTTTACGAACAGGCCGGGGGCGTGTACGCCATTGGCAAGATTGCGGATATTTTTGCCCACAGGGGCATTACCAAGGCCTATAAGGCAACGGGCCTGGATGCCCTGTTTGACGCTACCCTACAGGCTATGGACGATGCCGGGGACAGGAGTCTGGTATTCACCAATTTTGTGGATTTTGACTCTACCTACGGCCATCGCCGGAACGTGGAAGGCTACGGGGAAGGGCTGATGCTCATTGACCGGCGGCTGCCGGAACTGTGGGCCAAGCTCCAGCCCGGGGACCTGGTGCTGGTGACGGCGGACCACGGCTGTGATCCTACCTGGACCGGCTCCGACCATACCCGGGAGCACGTGCCCGCCCTGTTCTTTGGGCCGGAGGTGCTTCCCGGCGCCCTGAAACCCATGGAAACTTACTCCGATATGGGGCAGATTCTGGCCCAGCATTTGGGCCTTACCCTGAAACGGGGGACTGCACAGAAGGTGGTAAAATGAAAGCCCTGAAACAAGTACTGGTACTTTTGGCTTCGCTCTTGAGCTTGGTTATGCTTTTGCCCGGGAGCCCTGCCTGGGCCGCCCAGGCCCCGGCGGAAAGCCCGGCGGCCGTTCCAACGGTGGCGGGGGATCCCCTGAACCGAAAGGGCATGGCCTTTGTGGTCTACGACCAAACGGGGGAAGTGACCCCGGCCATGAAAGCCCTGTGGAAGCGGCAGGTGCGTCAGGCCTACCCTAGGGCCGAGTATACCTTCATTGACGATCCCCAGGCTGTCCAGGCGGCCAGTGCGGTGCTCAGCCAGTCCAATTCCGATGACGACCATTACACTGCGGCGGAATTTGCTGCCATTGGCCAAAAGGCCCAGGCGGACGTGGTGGCCGTGGTGATTGTAAAAGCCATGGAAGAATACTATGTGGAACCTATGCTTATGGGCTGGTGGGACGACGGGCCGGATACCTGGCTCCGGGTGCTGACCGCTGCCGATCTGTACCTGTACAAGCAGGAGAACCAGAAATTCCTGCATAAGAACCTGCGGAAGGTGGAAACCACGGAGGTTTCCCTGGCGGTGCCGCCGGAACGGGAAATCCAGTATGCCCTTAGCAATTTGGCCATGAAAATGGAAAACAAGCCGGAAATCTAAACGGGAAACATCTCAGAGAGGAGCCAATCCATGAATTCTGAAATTTGGAAGGGAATCCTAATTCCCTTTTTAGGCACATCCCTGGGGGCTGCCTGTGTGTACTTTATGAAGGACCAGCTGAACCGGCAGCTCCAGCGGGGGCTGACGGGCTTTGCCGCCGGGGTTATGGTGGCGGCGTCCATTTGGAGCCTTTTGATTCCTGCCCTGGAGGAATCCGCTGCCCTGGGGCGTCTGGCCTTTATTCCAGCGGCTGTAGGGTTCTGGGTGGGGACGTTGTTCCTGCTGCTGCTGGATACCCTGATTCCCCACCTGCATCTCAACGCCCAAAAGGCGGAAGGGCCCAAAAGCCATTTGGCCCGGACCACCATGATGATTTTGGCCGTGACCTTCCATAATATTCCGGAAGGTATGGCCGTGGGCATGATTTATGCCGGCTTTTTGAATGACCCGGGGACCATTACCCTGGGCAGTGCCATTGCCCTGTCCCTGGGGATTGCCATTCAGAATTTCCCCGAAGGAGCCATTATTTCCCTGCCGCTGCGGGCAGCAGGGTTGGGACACCACAAGGCTTTTGTCGGCGGGGTCCTGTCCGGGGTGGTAGAACCGATTGCGGCGGTGTTTACCATCTGGGCCTCCCAGTACATTGTCCGGCTGCTGCCGTATTTCCTCAGCTTTGCGGCAGGGGCCATGCTGTACGTGGTGGTGGAAGAACTGATTCCGGAAATGTCCGAAGGGGAGCATTCCAATATTGGGGTGCTGACCTTTGCCCTGGGTTTCACGGTGATGATGATTTTGGACGTTTCCTTGGGATAATTTTATTTTCGTTGTTTTAACAACGGACAAAGGAGGTGGGTTTCTTTATAATAAAACCATCGAGCGAACAACACCTCAAAGAATCTCATTTTTACCTGTTAGAAAAGGGGAGTAAAAGTATGGAAAATAAAATGTTCTGTTTTCAATGTCAGGAAACTGCCGGCTGCAAAGGCTGCACGGTTGTAGGCGTATGCGGCAAGAAACCGGAAGTAGCTGCTATGCAGGACCTGCTGATCTACGTGACCAAAGGCCTGTCCGCCATCACCACCAAACTGCGTGCTGAAGGCAAGGAAGTCAGCCGGGAAGTAAACCACCTGTGCACTGTTAACCTGTTCATTACCATCACCAATGCCAACTTCGATCGGGAAGCCATCATTGCTGAAATCAAAAAGACTTTGCAGGTAAAAGCTGAGCTGCTGGGTCAATTGACCGATAAGGCCGGCCTGCCGGAAGCTGCCCTGTGGAACGGGGAAGAAAGCGAATTTGATGCCAAAGCTAAGAACGTTGGCGTACTGGCCACCGAAAACGAAGACATCCGTTCCCTGCGGGAAATGATTACCTATGGTCTGAAAGGTCTGTCTGCCTACAGCAAACATGCCAACAACCTGGTACAGGATAACCCCGAAGTAGATGCTTTCCTGCAGCGCGCCCTGGCCGCTACCCTGGATGACAGCCTGACCGTGGATGATCTGGTTGCCCTGACCCTGGAAACCGGTAAATACGGCGTACAAGGCATGGCCCTGCTGGATGGTGCCAACACCGGTGCTTACGGCAATCCTGAAATCACCACCGTGGATATCGGCGTACGCAATAACCCTGGTATCCTGATTTCCGGCCATGACCTGAAGGACCTGGAAATGCTGCTGGATCAGACCCAAGGCACCGGCGTGGATGTATACACCCACTCTGAAATGCTGCCGGCCCACTACTATCCGTTCTTCAAGAAATACACCAACTTTGCCGGCAACTATGGCAACGCCTGGTGGAAACAAAAAGAAGAATTCGAAACCTTCAACGGACCCATCCTGATGACCTCCAACTGCATCGTTCCGCCCAAAGACAGCTACAAAGACCGTCTGTGGACCACCGGTGCTGCCGGCTATCCTGGCTGCAAACACATTGTAGCTGACGAAAATGGCCACAAGGACTTCAGCGCCCTGATTGCCCAAGCCAAGGAATGCAAACCTCCTGTAGAAATTGAACATGGTACCATCGTTGGCGGCTTTGCTCATGAACAGGTATTTGCCCTGGCTGACAAAGTAGTAGAAGCTGTAAAATCCGGCGCTGTGAAGAAATTCGTGGTAATGGCTGGCTGCGATGGCCGCATGAAGAGCCGTGACTACTACACCAAGTTTGCAGAAGCCCTGCCCAAGGATACCATCATCCTGACCGCTGGCTGCGCCAAATACAGATATAACAAACTGAACCTGGGTGACATCGGCGGTATTCCCCGTGTACTGGATGCCGGCCAATGCAACGACTCCTACTCCCTGGCTCTGATTGCCCTGAAACTGAAGGAAGTCTTCGGCCTGGACGATGTGAACAAGCTGCCCATCGTGTACAACATTGCCTGGTATGAACAAAAGGCTGTTATCGTTCTCCTGGCCCTGCTGTACCTGGGTGTGAAGAACATCCATCTGGGACCCACCCTGCCTGCCTTCCTGTCCCCCAACGTAGCCAACGTTCTGGTGAAGAACTTCGGCATCGCTGGCATCGGCTCTGTGGAAGACGATATGAACCTGTTCTTCGGCGCCTAAGATGGCCCTATATGACCCCAGTATCTGTCCCTGCCCCCGGACTTCCTGTCCCCGGTTTGCCCAGTGCGAACCCTGCATCGCTTTCCATCACAGCTCCAAGAAGTATCCTCTGACGGCCTGCGAGCAGTTGGCCCGGAAGGCAGAAAAACAGGCCAAGAAATAAACAGATAGAAGGCTTTCCTATGGGAAATCTCCAGATCAAACGGATTTACGAAACTTGTGAGGAAACGGACGGCTGCCGGATTTTGGTGGACCGTCTGTGGCCCCGGGGCATTGCCAAAGCCAAGGCCCAGCTGGAGGAATGGGAGAAGGAAATTGCTCCTAGTCCAGAGCTGCGCAAGTCCTTTGGCCATGAACCGGACCTGTTTCCCTCCTTTACGGAATCCTACCAGAAAGAGCTGGCAGCAAATCCTGCCGCAGCGGCATTCCTGGAAAAGGTACGGAACCTGCTCCAGCAGGGGAATGTAACCCTGCTGTACGGGGCCAAGGACCAGGAACACAACAATGCGGTGGTGCTGAAGCACTGGCTGGAAACCCAATTATAAAAATAACCGTTCTCAAAAGCTTGCTTTTGGGAACGGTTATTTTGTCTTGCTTTGCAAATGAAAAAGCCCTGGCTGCACAGCTTGCAGTCAGGGCTTTTAGGTTCATCAGGGTTTAGCCTTTTACCACCTGTTCCAGCCAGGTGCCCAGGGTTTCGGCCAGGGCCAGCCGGGCGGTATCCAGGGAGTGGTTGGAGTCCAGGAGTACCAGTTTGTGGTTAGCTTGGGTGGGCAGCTGCTCCAGGGCATTCCACAGGGGCAGCACCATCTTGTCCGGAGGTGCCACCGTATCCCGCTTGCCGCCAATGAGCAGCAGGTTCCGGTGCTGGAATTCCGGAGCCAGCTGGGCAAAGCCCCACTCCTTATAGTGGGAGAAACTGTCCTGCCACAGGACTTCCGGGCTCTCAATATGGAGTACGGCGGAAATCTCCGTAAACAGGGCCTTGATTTCTTCTTCCTGCAGCAGGTCCCGGAGGGCTGCATGGTCAAAGGGGCAGAAGGCCATAATGCCCTTGATCCAGGGCAGCTGCCGGGCGGCGTTCAGTACCGTGTTGCCGCCGTTGGAGTGGCCTGCCAGGAAAATATTGTCCGGGTCGATGCCGTATTCCTTGGGAGCCTCTTCCCGGGCCCAGTTGGCCGTATACAGGGCATCTTCCAGGCAGTGGGAGAAGGAATACAGCCCGTCACTGCCCCAGGCCCCCCGGTGGTACAGCCGCAGCACCACACAGCCCATGCGCCGGAGGCTTTGGGCCAGGTCGTCGTTGCAGTTGGTGCCAGGAATTCCGTGGCACAGGACCACCGCAGGATGGGGAGCCTCGTAGACCCCGCTGGGCAGATAGATTTCCCCCAGGACCCGAGAGCCGCCAATATTGAGCATCAGGTCCAGGGAGTCCGGCAGGGCCGCGCTGCCCTGTTCCGGTTCCCGCAGTACATAGGAGGCATCAATCTTCATAGGCCAGGACATCCTTTCCATTCAAGTTCTTTTTGTACCAGTCTTTCCCGTAGAAAATCCGGCTGATGACCATGGAAACCACGGTGTCGCCGCAGGAGTTCAGCAGCGTGCAGCCCGGGTCAAACAGTTCGATAACCATCAACAGGATGGGGAAGGCTGCTTCCGGCAGGTTGAACACGGATACAATCATGGTTTCACCGGCTGCGCCGCCGCCCGGTACGGAAGACGTGGCTACGGAGGAGGCTACGCCCACGAACAGGGCCAAAGCAAAGTCAAAGCCGGCCAACGGGGTGCCAAACAGAGTGGTGGCCAGCACTTCGGAATACACGATGGCAATGCAGGCACCGTCCATATGGCAGGTAGCACCCATGGCTACCACCACGGAAGAAATTTCCCGGGGAACCCCCAGTTTGTCGCAGGCTTCCATCTGCAGAGGGATGGTGGCGGCGGAGGAACGGGTGCCCAGGGCGGTCAGGGCAGGAGCCAGGATGACCTTGAAGAAGTTCTTGACCCCCCAGCTGCCGGCGCCAATGTAGGCGTACAGCCCCAGGAACAGGAAGAAGTACAGAATGACCACGGAGTAGAACACCAGCATGGCATTGCCGTAGGCCTTTAACAGGTCGATGCCGTAGGTCCCGGTCAGGTCTGCAAAGTAGGCGCCCAGACCAATGGGAGCGGCTTTCATGAGAATGGCCACCATCTTGTAGCATACCAGGGACATGGCGTTCATCCATTCCACTACGGGTTTGGCCGGTTCGCCAATCATGGAGACGCAGATGCCGAAGAAAATGGTCAGGATGATCAGGGGCAGTACGTGGAACCGAGAAATCAACAGCGGCAGGTCGCCCACCGTCAGGGTATTGACAATCTGGTCACTGATGGACACCGTCTTCATGGCCGTCTGGGTGGCTTTGGGGGCGTTAAAGGTGGTGGGCACCCCGGTAAAGTGGGTGACAATCAGGATCAGTGCACCGGAAATGATGGCGGTGGTAATGAAAATCAACAGGGTGTAGCCAATCATTTTCCCTACCTTGCCCGTATCCTTGGTGTTGGCAATAGAGCCGGCAATGGAGAAGAAAATCAGGGGTACAATCAAACAAAACAATAAGTTCAAGAAAATCTGGCCAATGGGCTTCAGGATAGAAGCCTTGTCCCCCAAATAGAGTCCCAGGATGGCACCAATAATACAGAAGGTGATCAGGATAATGGGGTCCCGGTAGTTGGCTAGAGCAGACCGGGTAGTGCTTTTGGCAGCGCTCATGGAAAATCCCTCCCAAAGAAAAATAAATAAAAATAAGTATAACCTGAATTATAGGCTTATAGAAACAGAAGTGCAACCAAATTTGTAGGAAATCTGTAAAATTGTAAGAGAAAAATTCCTTTTGTGGCAAATCCTAGCCTAAATTTAACAAAATACGTTAACCATTCTAAGAAAAGAATTGAACAAGAAAGAATTGAACAAGAAAGAAAAAAGCGGTACACTAATTGCACTATGAATGAAAATATGACAGGATACATCAAGGCGCTCCAGGCTTTTCAGGGAGAGCGGTATCAGGGAAGCCTGATCGGAAAAATTGCCTATAGCCGTCAGGCTAAGGCGGGACCCACTGCCCGGTTTACGGCAGAAGTGGTAAAGGACCGGAAACGGTTCCAACTGCTGCGGATTACCGGCTGGGAGCAGCACCAGCAGGTGGGCCAGCTGGAGGTACTGCTGTTTTGGCAGGCAACGAAGGTAAACAATGATAATGAATATAGTTTACCTAAAGAAGTTTCAAGAGAGGCTTTGCCTCCAGGTGTATATTGGAAAGCGTTTACGCCCCAGGAGGTGTACGCCTTTTCCCAGGCAACCGGGGACGACAACGCCATCCACCTGACGGAGCGTCCTGTGGTCCAGGGCCTGCTCTTATGGCAGGAACTATTTAGCAAGCTGGGAGAACCCAGCCGTATGGAAGTTATTTTCCAGGAACCGGTGCATGCCGGGGAGGGGATTTATTTGGAGGAGGAGCAACATGAGCAGCGAAATCAATCAAACTTTACATTCTGCCCGGGGAACCCAGGGCAGCCATCTCAGTTCCACCCGGGCCCTGACCACCAGCGCCGTCTGCGTGGCACTGCTGGCCGTATCGGCCTACATTTCTTTTCCCTTGCCTTTTACCCCGGCCATGGTGACGGCCCTGACCATTATGGTGAATCTGGTGGGGTTCCTGAAAACCCCTAAACAGGCCGCAGTAATTCTTGGCATCTACTTGCTGCTGGGCATGGTGGGGGTCCCCGTCTTTGTAGGCGGTACCAGCGGCATGGCCAAGATTTTTGGACCTACCGGAGGCTTTAACCTGGGCTTTTTGGCAGCCGTAGTGGCCATGAGCGCCATTCGGGGCGGCCGGAAATGGTCCTTTGGCAAATTGGTGGCTTTGGGGGTTTTGGTGGGTATGCCCATCATCTACGCCGGCGGCTGCATCAGTATGTACCTGGTAGCCAAGGTGGGTCTGTGGAAGACTCTGGTTATGGCCGTTTTCCCCTTCCTGATCGGAGACGTGCTGAAAGTGGTGCTGGCAGCCTTCCTGGCTTCCCGGCTCCAGCGGTACGTGTTTTAACATGGAGCGGGTATATATCCTGGGTGGCCTGCGCAGCCACCTGGGTGCAGAAAATGGCATATTTAAAACGGTTTCACCGGAAAAATTAGGGGCTGCCTTGCTGCAGGCCCTTTTTCGGCGTTATCCCCTGAGCCGGGAAGCAGAAGAAATCCTGGGAGGCAATGCGGTGGGTACCGGGGGCAACCTGACCCGGCTGACGGCACTTCTGGCCGGCGTAAAGCCGGAAGTTCCCTGCCTGACCCTGGATATGCAGTGCGCCTCCGGAGCGGCTGCCCTGTCTTTGGGCTTTGCCAAGGTGCGCAGCGGCCTGGCAGACGTAGTGCTCTGCGGGGGCTTTGAATCGGCCTCCCTGCAGCCTCTGCGCCATTACGCCCCGTCAGATCCCCGATATACCCCGGACGGCTTCCAGACGGCCCAATTTTCCCCGGACTCCAATAGTCCCCGGGTGATGCTGGAGGGCGCAGAACGGACGGCCCAGGTGTACGGGGTTACCAGGGAGGAGCTGGACCGTTGGCCGGTGCGCAGCCACCAAAAGGCGGCAGCCGCGGGGTCGGTGGTGGCTCCCTATATTGCCAGCCTTTTTGGCAGTACCCGGGACGAAAGCATCCGTCCTCGTATGTCCGCCAAACTGGCGGCCCGGATGCCCACCCTGTTTACCCAGGAAGAAACGGAAGCCCTGCTGACCCCGGAAGAACGGGCCCAGTGCGGGACCGTTGCTCCCACCCTGACCGCAGCCAACGCTTGCCTGCACCAGGATGGGGCGGCCTTTGTGCTGCTGGCCTCGGAAAGGAAAGTCCGCCAGTGGCAGCAGGAGGGCAAAGCCCCGGAAATGCTAGCGGAAGTGGCGGACGCCGCAGAAGCCGGCGTGAACCCCCGGTTCAGCCCTTTGGGAGCCCTCGCTGTGGGGGACAAGCTGCTGCAGCGCAGCGGCCTTGGGCCTGAAGCCATTGATACCTTTGAATATAATGAAGCCTTTGGGGTAATCAGCGCCCTGTTTGCCCGGAAATATCCCGGCTGCCTGGACCGATACCTGCCCCTGGGCGGGGCCTTGGCCTATGGGCATCCCTACGGGGCCAGCGGGGCTGTTTTGGTACTCCACGCCCTGGCCCGGCTGAAAGAAACGGGGGGCATTTGGGGCCTGTGCGCCATTGCCGGCGCCGGGGGCACCGGATCCGGCCTGCTGCTGCGCAGGGTCTAAGGAGGAAACTATGGATTATCTGGGTCTTTTGGAACAATGGGCGGCGGTCCAGCCGGAGCGCCCCTTTCTGATTACGGCAAAGGCCAGTTATACGTATCAGGAGATTTTGGAGCGGGCGAAAGACTATGCCAGAACCCTGGCGGCTTTCCAACCGGAACACCGGCCCCTGCTGATCCTGCGGAAAACGGCCCTGGAGCAGCTGATTTGCTTTCTGGGAGCGGAAAAGGCGGGCTGCGTACCCGTTTTGGCCCATCCAGATTTAAAGCCTGCTGCTGCCCGGGAATTTATGGTCAGGAGAAACATTCCCTACGGGGATCTTTTGGGAGAAAAGGTCCAATTTGCCCCCCAGGGGGACCCCCAGCCTGAGCCGGTGTGCATGGGCGTCCTGAGTTCCGGCTCCACCGGCCTGCCCAAGCTGATGTTCCGGCGCTACGCAAGCTGGGCCGGCTTTTTTACTGAGCAGAACAAAAAGTTCCAGGTAACTGGGAATACTGTAGGCTTTACGGAAGGCAGCATGAGCTTTACGGGAAACCTCAGCGTCTGGGCTTCCCTGCTGTATGCAGGAGCGTCCCTGGTGCTGTCGGATACCCTTTACAGCCGCACCTGGCTCCGGGAAATTGGCCAGTTCCAGGTGACCCTCTTGTACCTGGTGCCGGTGAAGCTGAAGCTGCTGCTGCGGGCGGCCCAGGGGCAATACCCCTCGGTAACGGCCATTATGGCCGGGTCCCAGCTTTTGGCGCCGGAAACAGCGGATCAGCTGAAGACCCATTTTCCCCACAGCCAGATTTACCTGTACTACGGAGCCAGCGAGCTGAACTATATTACCTGGCTCACCTACGAAGAACTCCAGCAGCACCCCCTGAGCGTAGGGCGCCCCTGTCCGGGGGTGAAGGTTTCCGTTTTGGACGGGAAAATCTACGTGGATACCCCTTACCATGTGGAAGGGGTGACCTGCCCCTTTACTTTGGAGGACCGGGGCTATTTTGATGCGGACGGCTACCTGACTTTTTTGGGCCGGGACGGCCGGGTAATCAACAAGGGCGGCCTGACCCTATCCTGCACCCATGTGGAGCAGGCGATTCTTTCGGTTGCCGGGGTAGCCGACGCAGTGGTGCTGCCCGTAGAGGAGGCAGCCCGGGGAGAGGACCTGGGAGCCTGCGTTATTCTTCAGGGAATTACCCTGGGGCAGCTGCGAAAAAAGCTGAAAGACCTGCTGCTGCCTGGCGAAATCCCCGGCTATTGGCTGGAACTGGACGCCCTGCCCCTAACGGGAGCCGGCAAGGTGGACAGCAGGAAGCTCAGCCAAAAGCTTCAGGCTTTGGTTCAAAATAGCCGTAAGAGCCTTTAAAAAATGCAAAATAACTGAAAAGACGTTACGAAAACGGTTTTGCTTTCTCAAAGGGCGGAACCGTTTTTTGCGTCCCGGACCGTTTTGGTATATACTAAAATAGTACAATTCTAAGATAAAGAAGGGATACTCATGCAAAAGACGAAAATATTGAGCTTGGCCATCCTGGCAGCCCTGCTTTCCAGCCCCTGTGCCTGGGCCGCAGAACCCACTCCCGCAGCCGCAGAAACGGCCGCTGCCCAGACCGATACAATGACTACTGGCAGCACAGAGGCCGCTGAGGACGAAACCACCGTTTACGGCAATGCTTCCGTTCCCATGCCCGACGCCCCTTTGGACCTGGTAGAATTTACGGCAGCCAAAATGGTTTCCGGGGAGAAAGTCACCCTGGCGGACAGTTACGCTGCCTTGAAAAACGATGAAAATATTGTGCTGGTGAAAAACGGCGCAGACGTTACCCTGTCCCACGGCGCCCTAAACAAAACCGGGAATACCACCAGTGTCCGGGGCAGCAAGTTTAACGGCCAAAACGCCGGGGTCCTGGCTGCAGATGCCACCCTGGCCCTGGACGGCTGCACCATCCGGACGGAAGCGGACGGCGCCAACGCCGTATTTGCGGCTGGGCCCAAAGGCGTCATCAAGATTCATGATTCCAATATCCGTACCACGGGGATAAATTCTCGGGGCCTGGATGCCGTAAAAGGCGCCAGCATTACTGCAGACAACATCAATATTGGCACCACGGGCCTCCGGTCCGCTGCTCTTGCCACCGAGCCGGCAGGGGCCGTGCTGAACGTCAGCAAGAGCACCGTAAATACCAGCGGCCAGGCCTCGCCCCTGGTGTACTCCAAAGGGGACATTACCCTGGCTGAGGCCAAGGGCGCTGCCGCAGCCAGCCAGATTGCGGTAGTGGAAGGCGGCAATATTGCCCGGCTGGAATACGTGGACGTGTCCGGTTCCGGCACCCACGGCATTCTGCTGTACCAGAACGGGGTCCGGGCTGATGGGGCCAATCCCACCCGGCTGTCCGTGAAAAATTCTGCCCTGCGCAGCCTGAAAACTGGCCCCCTGTTCTACGTGACCAATACCCAGGCCCGGATCTATTCCGAACTGAACACCCTCCAATACCTGGGCGGGGAACTGATCAAGGTTTCCGCCGGCCAGTGGGGGACGGAAGGGTCCAACGGAGCAGACCTGACCTTTATGGCCAACCAGCAGGCTCTGTTTGGCAACATCTCTGTGGATAATGCCAGCACCCTGGTATTGGATCTGCAAAACGGCAGCCACTATTCCGGCGCCATCAACCGGAGCCAGACGGCCAAACGGGTGGACGTCCAATTGGACGCTTCTTCTTCCTGGCAGGTGGCCGGTACCAGCTACATTACTTCTCTCAAGGATGCGGACACCACCCTGGCCAACATTAAGGGCAACGGCTTCACCGTTTATTACGACGCAGCCGATGCAGCCAATGCAGCCCTGGGCGGCAAGACCTACGAACTGCAAAACGGCGGCTATCTGAAGCCGGTGAAATAAGCCTGAGATTCAGGCCTCCGGACCGGGTCCGGAAGAAAAGAGGACATCATGAAAAAACTCAGCAGGATTTTCCTTTGTGTCATCATGGCGCTTTTGGTCTGCCTGCCGGCAGCCTCCGCTTTGGCGGCGCCCAGTGCCAGTGACCTGGCCAGTGAACGGGCGGAGCTGAGAACCAAAACGTATAAGGCTCTGCTCCAGCTCTACGAAAAGCAGCCCAAATCCCGGGAAGCCATCCAGCATTCCTATGGATACGCCGTGTTTGTGGATACCAGCTACAATCTGGGCCTGTTGGGCGGTGGTCACGGCCGGGGCCGGGCCATCAACCAGCACAGCAAACGGGAAGTCTTTATGAAAATGAGCCAGATGAAGGTGGGCTTGGGGGTGGGTGTACTCCAGTCCAACATCATCTTTGTCTTTGATACCCCGGAAGCCTTTGATTCCTTTGTGAAGAAGGGCTGGACCTTCGGCGGACAGGCTGCGGCCGCAGCTCGGGACGGTGTGCACGGGGATTCCCTGGAAGGCGCTTTCCAGGTAGCCCCCGGCATGTGGATGTACCGGGTCAGCACCAAAGGCCTGGCAGCCGAACTGGGCATCAACGGCACCCGGTTCACCGTGGATAAAAAGCTCACCGAGCCCAATAATCTTTAAGGAGGCGCCCTATGAGCGAAACAGGGGAATTGACCCTGCACCCGGTGGCCTGGTACCAGGGGGACCTGAAGGAAAAATTTGGCCTGCCCCGGCAAAGCGGGCTGGTACCCCAGCTTGCCGGCAAGATTATTATGGCTGAGGGGTTCCGCAGGCCGGAGGCCCTCCGGGGGCTGGAAGGCTTTTCCCACCTATGGCTGCTTTGGGGCTTTTCCAAGAACCATACCTGGTCCCCTACGGTGCGGCCGCCCCGGCTGGGCGGCAATACCCGGCTGGGGGTCTTTGCCACCCGGTCGCCTTTTCGGCCCAACCCGTTAGGGCTTTCTCTTGTGGAAATTAGGGAAATCCGGCTGGAGGGTCCCCAGGGTCCGGAAATCTGGGTGGCGGGGGCAGATTTGCTGGATGGCACCCCCATCTACGATCTCAAGCCCTACGTGCCCTACGCTGACGCCCGGCCGGAAGCTCGCAGCGGCTTTGCTCCGGCAGCGGATGCCCAGCTTACCGTGGAAGATCCCCAGGGCCTTCTGGAAGCCCTGCCCCAGACCCAGCAGGAAGCCCTCCGGGGCGTCCTGGCCCAGGATCCCCGGCCCCATTACCAAAAGGACCCGGAGCGGGTCTACGGTCTGCGGTTTGACCGGTGGAATGTGAAGTTCCGAGTGGACGGAAATACCCTCTGGGTTGAAAAATTGGAAGAATAAGCAGAAGGACCTTCGGAAAGTGCCGGGGGTCCTTTTCATTTTACAGTATCGATAAATTCTCTTGCACCAATCCTGATTTTTGTAGTATGATTACATAATGAAACCAAATTTGGAAGGAGCGTATGCAAATGCTGAAAAAAGCTGTCCTGGCGGCTGCTATGACCCTGTGTCTGGGGATGGCCCTGCCCGCTTTTGCTGAAGTAGAAAGTGCACAAGCCTCGGTAGGTCTTTTGGATATGACCTGGCCCCAGGTAAAAACCGACAACAAGGCTGCGGACAAAATGGTGAACCAGAACATCAAAGCTTTCATGGACGACTTCCGCAATGGCTTTGTGGACCGGAAATTTACCGCTGGCAAAACCTGGTATGAAACCAAATTCGAAGATCCCCAGCTGCTTTCCCTGCTGCTGAGCGATGTGCGCACGGAAGGCTCTGTCTCCACCCAAAGAACCGTAGGCGCTGTCTACGATATGTCCACCGGCGACCGGCTGCCCCTGGCCTCCTTTGTCCGGATTACCCTGGCTGATATCAACGACCGGCTGAAAACCGGCTTCTACCGGGATGGGGATGTGCATGTGTACCCGGACCATCCGGCAACCCGGATTCCCACGGACTTTTTCCTGAACCCGGACGGCAGCATCTGCCTGCTGTACCAGACCAATGAAATGGGAAGTCTGCTGGAGGGCAATGTGTACCTGCGGCTGAGCCCTCAGGACATTTCTGCCCTGAATGCCAAGAATCCTAGAAAATAATCAGAAAAGGACAATATGCTGCTGAAACAATCAAAAAGCCGCTGGAGGCACAGGCTCAGCTGGGGGACGGCGTTCCTCTGTCTGGCCGTGCCTCATTTGTCTATGGGGGCGGCAAACCTAGAGACCCAGCAAACCCTGGACAAGCTCCAGGAAGCCTCCCTTACGGTGCTGGCCGCCTCCATCTGCGCCGGTACCTACGACAACGGCTCTGAAAAAAGTACGGGAAACCGCTACCTGGCTGACTACGGCTGGGATACCCAATATTACGCCTTTCAGGACGGCAAGGCCCAGGTGCATTTCACCCTGGCCCGGCATCGGGGCCTGGTGCAGGGCAAGCCCCTGGCCGTACTGGCCTTCCGGGGCAGCCAAACCCAGGGAGACTGGCAGCTGAACCTGAAAACGGATCAGGTGCTCTTTCCTGGGGGAAAACCGAAAGAACCGGAAGCTAAAAACGCTCCTGCCGTCCATCAGGGTTTCCTCCAATACGCCAGGGCCGCCCTGGACTGTCCAGTGGACCTGGACGGGGACGGCACCCCGGACAATATTCCGGCGTATTTAAAGACCCACCCGGACCAGCAGCTGCTGCTGACCGGCCACAGCCTGGGCGGCGCCGGTGCTGTGCTGTACGGGGCAGAACTGGTGCAGCAGGGGGCTTCCCCCAGCCAGCTGCCCATTATTACCTTTGGGGCTCCGGCAGTGGGAAACCCGGCCTTTGCCAAAACCTATGGAAGCAGGCTGGACCTTTTGCGGATCTATACCAGCCTAGACCCGGTGCCCGGCCTGGTGCAGACCTTCTGCGGAGGCTACCAGCAGTTTGGCCGGGAAAAGGAGTACCGGCTGTCCGGGAACTACACCGATTACCAGCACCCCATTTCCTATTACCTGGACCTGGCCGTGCGGGATTACCATCAGGTGCGGAAAGAAGCCCTGGATGAAGGGCTTATCCAGCCTTTGCCCAAACGTTCCCTAAAGGGGAATGGACCCATTGTGGCACTTGCCGTTTTCTGTAGGGACAATGGGGCGGATACCCGTTTTTCTCCCGATCTTAGCCAGTTCCTGCTGGACGAATACCGGAGCCTGCTGCCCCGGTACGTGGTCATTGCCAGCGAGCATACCCGGGAGGCCGGGGAAGAAATACCGGCTCAGGACCTTCGGGGCAAAGCTCTGGCCGCAGGAGCCCAGTACCTAATTGTGGTTCACGGAGAACGCCAGCGCCTGGGCCAGACGGACAAATGGGCCATCAGCCTGGGCCAGGAAGTCGTTGACCTGAAGAACGGGGGCGTGCTGTCCCTGACTACCGGCAGTACCCGGGTCCGCTTTGAGCAGGGCATTCTGCAAAGCACCCTGCGGCTGCTGGAGAACCAGAAAATTGCTTTACGTCAGCTTCTGCCGGTGAATTCCCAGCAGACTGTTAACGAAATAGAGTAGGAGAAGAGGGGAATTATCATGAAAATCATCGATGGGCATATGCACTTTTACCGTACCCCGGGCTTTGACCAGTTGGCCAAAGAGGCCGGTCATGAAAATACGGCGGAGCATTATCTGAAGGCCTGCAAGGAAAATAACGTGGTCATGTCCGTGGTTATGGGCAATGCACCCCTGGGACCTTCCCTGTACGGGGGCACGGTGCCCCGGGTGCCGGACCTGGCGGGGCCCTTTGACCTGGAGCATTACAACCAGCCCAAGGAAATCGTCTACTGTGCCGGGGTGGACAGCAACGCCCTGACCGAAAAAAACTGCCGGGCTACCGCCAAGGAATTTGAGCGGGTGCTTCAGACGCCCCAGTGCGTGGGCATCAAGATTTACCTGGGTTACAGCCTGGTCTATGCCTACGACAAGCGCCATTTCCCCCTGTACGAACTGGCGGAAAAGTACAATGTGCCGGTGGTCTTCCATACGGGAGATACGGCTGGGGGCCATGGCCTGCTGAAGTACGCCCATCCCCTGACCATCGATGAAGTGGCCATGCAGTTCCCCCGGGTAAAATTCGTCATTGCCCACTGCGGCAACCCCTGGATCCTGGATGCCATGGAAGTGGTGGCCAAGGACCCCAATGTGTACGTGGACCTGTCGGGCCTTTTGGAAGGCCGCTTTGACGGCGCCGTATTCTACGAAAAGCACCGGGATTACTTCAGGTACATGAGAATGTGGCTGGACTATGTGAACCGCTATGATAAGGTGATTTATGGCACCGACTGGCCCCTGATCAACATCCGCAGTTACATTGACGTGATGAAGCTAGTGATTCCAGAAGCCCATTACCAGGAATTCTTCTATGACAATGCCCGCCGGGTATTCAGCAAAATCAATCCATTGCTTCCCAAGGAGGAATAATATGATTACAGGCAATCCCCAAGATATGGCAAGAATGGCCAAAGCGCTTCAGGGCCGGGTGGCCCAGGCCCTGGAAATCCTGTCCCAGCTGGACGTAAAAGCCCTGCCGGTGGGCAAGACCCCCCTGGACGGGGACAACATCTACGCCAGCGTCAACGAGTACGCTACGGAACCCTGGGCGGACCGCCGTCCGGAAAAGCATGAGCAGTACATCGATATCCAGATTGTAGCTGCCGGCCGGGAAATTATCGGCTACGGGGACGTGGAAAATGCCGGCCCCATGACCGAAGACAAGCGGGAAACCAACGATGTGTCCTTCTACGCCTCTGTGACCCAGGAAAAGAAGCTGGAGCTGGAAGAAGGCCAGTTCGCCATCTTTTATCCCTGGGAAGTCCATCGCCCCAACTGCCAGTTTGCCGG
Organism: Acidaminococcus sp. AM05-11; assembly: GCF_003472805.1. Lineage (NCBI taxonomy): Bacteria > Bacillati > Bacillota > Negativicutes > Acidaminococcales > Acidaminococcaceae > Acidaminococcus > Acidaminococcus sp. AM05-11. The sequence goes on from NZ_QRMX01000003.1 coordinate 139,002, forward strand.
CAGTCCGGAGCAGGTTAAAAAAGTGGTGGTGAAGGTGAGAGCCTAAGCCCCTGAAAATGCTGAGGAACCGAGTCAATGCAGCTGCATTGGCCCGGTTTTTTGCTGACCTGGGCAGCCGCAGGGGGAAGAACGGCAGAATTTTCCCCAGCTGTTTTCCTTTTGGGGCAACCTGTGGCATAATAGGGAAGAACCTGGCCGCAGCAGGCGCGCACACAAAAAAAGCCTGGAGCGGCCATACGCATCAAGAAGAAGTGAAGGAGCAGCAGATGGAGAAGCAAGGCATCACACGGAAAATCCTTTTGGCCCTGTGCCTGGGGGCGGCTGGCACTTTGCCAGCCGGCACGGTGCAGGCAGCGGCAGCGGCGGAGCTGCCGGTTTACGATTTGGGAGAACTGGTGGTTACGGCCACCAAAACAAAACTGGATAAAAAAAGTGCACCTATGTCCGTACAGACCATTACGGAAAAGGATATCCAGCAGATGGGCGCCTATAACGTCACCGATGTGTTAAAAACGGTGGCCGGCCTCAATGTAAGGGAAATCAGCACGGAACGTGGGGGCGTGCCCCTGGGGGCGCAGGCCTCCCTCCGGGGCATGGGTACCTCCGCCACCCTGATTCTGGTGGACGGCCGCCGGCTGGCCGGGGAAGATTCTGGCAGCACCCGGAACGTCTACGAACTGAACCGGCTGAACCTGCACCAGGTGGAACGGATTGAAATCATCCGGGGAGCCGGGTCCGGGCTGTACGGCAGTGATGCCATGGGCGGGGTCATCAACGTCATCACCAAAAAGGAGCAGGCAGAAGGCGGCTACGCCGGTACCCAGCTGGGCTCCCGGGAAAACTCCGTGTACGGGGGCTATTCCACCGGGGACGTGGGCAAGCTGAATCTGAACTTTAACTACAACCTGACGGAAGTTCGGAAGCAGGACCAAAAGGTGGGAACCAACCTGTACGGTCCCAAACGGGATTTTGGCTTCCAGGGCAATTACCAGTTCAATGACCACAGCGGCTTGGACTTTGGGGCTTCCTTCCTGAAGGAGCAGTACCAGTCCCTGACCTACGGCAATACGGCGGCGGGAAATATGCGCGAGTGGTACGACAACAACCGGACTGACGCTCATGTGAAATACTACGGCTTTGACCGGAAAAACGACTACGAGTTCCAGACCTATTACAACCGGCTGGGAAAAGAATCCCGGCAGCGCAGCACCAGCGCCTGGCAGGACTTTGACCATGCCAAGTACGAAACCACCGTAATGGAGGGCAAGAATACCTATCGTGCCAACAAGCAGCATACCCTGACCTACGGGGCCGAATACCGCTGGCAGAAGGCCGGGGGCACCCGGCTGGGCAGCGGCGCCGGCGGAAACCAGGAGGAAACGTATTTGGGCATTTCCAAGGCCTATTCCTCCGCCAGCCTGGATTCCTACGCAGCCTACGTCCAGGACGAATGGCGGCTGTCGAACAAGCTGTTTTTCGTGCCCAGTCTGCGCTACGACCATTACGACAGCTTTGGTGGGGAGTGGTCCCCTCGGGCCGGTCTGACCTACAGCCTGAGCAAAGCTGTCCGGCTGAAAACCAACTATGGCTTGGGCTACCGGGCTCCCAGCATTTTTGAGCTGTATTCCCATATGAACCGGAACGAAGGGCAGACCCAGGTCCAGGTTTATGGGAACAGCCAGTTGGAAGCGGAAAAGTCCCGGACTTTTGACTTTGGCCTGGAAGCGGAAAAAGGCCGGAGCACCGGCCGGCTGACCTATTTCCACAACAAGGTGGACAACCTGATTGATGCCCAGCTGCTGCGCCGGCAGGGCCGTACCCTCTATTTCCAGTATGCCAATATCAAGCAGGCAGTGATGGACGGGGTGGAAGGGGAGTACGCCTACCGCTTCGACAAGCACTGGGACGCCAAGCTGAACTTTACCTACTTGGACGCCCGGGACGGCAGCACCGATGCCCGGCTTACCGGACGGGCCCGGCTGAATGGCCTGGTGCAGCTAAACTGGACCGATGCCAAGCCCAATCCCTGGACCGCTTCCCTGTATACCCTGTGGTTCAAGGATTTCCTGGACGCCAGCGGGAAAAACTATACCTACAGCACTACCAACCTGGTGGTCACCAAGGACCTGAACAAGACCACCCATTTGTACGCCGGGGTGGACAATCTGTTCAACAAAACCTTCTCCTATGAGGACGATTTCTCTATTTACGGCCGCACCTGGCGGACCGGGGTGGAATTCCGTTTCTAAGGGGCAGGGAGCTCTCTTTTAGGACCTGTTTTAGAAAAATAAAATTGGAAGTTTCTTGCAAACAGGCTTTCATAAATTGCAACCCATTGCCAAAAAGTACGAGTGAATGCGTGATACATACATTGACTCGTACTTTTTTCAGTGGTATACTATCCCTGCTAGTTAGTAAATACTAACTATTTAACATAATGAACAGCCTAAAGCTAGGAATACTTATATTAAATAATTAGAAAGGACTAACTTATCGTGAAAAAATGGATGGTGCTGGGCCTGGCTTGCTGCCTTCTGCTGGCGGCAGGCTGCGGGGAACAAAAGCAGGAAACAGCGGTAAAAACAGAAAATCAGGTGGTACTGCCTTATCCGGAGAATATGCAGAAGCTGGGGTTTACGGAAAGCGTGGTACTGCCCAAACAGCCGGAGCGGGTCATCTCTCTGGCCAATACCCCTGTCCTGGCCCTGGAAACTCTGGGAGTTCCCCAGGTGGGGATTCCGGATACCAAGATTCTCCAGTGGCCGGACAGCCTGAAACAGCGGGCGAAACTACTCCAGACGGGTATGCGTTCCAATATTGATCTGGAAACGGTGCTGACCCTAAAGCCGGACCTGGTGCTGGTGGGCGCCCATGCCAAGGATACCTACGGAAAACTCCTGGAGCGGGAAAAGATTCCTGTCTACTATGTGGCAGCGGGGCCTGCTGTTCCCTATGAGGACGTGAAAGCGCTGACCCTGATTCTGGCCGATGCCTTAGGGAAAAATAAGCCGGCTGCTCAGAAAATCAAGGACGATTTTGCTGCTATGGAACAACGGCTGAACCAGCAGCGCAAGGAAAACCAAGGGAAAAAGGTACTGGTACTCCAGGCTGCTCCGCCTCGGTTTTTCCTTCAGAACAAGAACGGCACCGTAGGCTCCATGCTGGAGCTGCTGGGCTACACCAACGTGGCTCCGGCAGCAGGCGGCGCCATGGTGCCCATGAACCAGGAAACTGCCCTTTCCTATGAGCCGGACCTGCTTGTCTGCGTCAGCGCCATGAATGGGGAAGACCAGCAGCGGGAGGCCATGGAAAAAGAATTCCAGGAACATGCCGCCTATTGGAACCATTTTGCAGCGGTGCGCCAGGGCAAGGTGGTATATCTTCCTAAGTGGTTTGCTATCTCGGGCGGTTTGGATGAACTCCAGCAGTTGGATGCCCTGATGCAAAAACTGGCGGAAACGGAAGGAGCCCGCCCATGAAGGGTGGGGAAAAAGAAACTACAGGGCTTTGCCTGCTGCTGCTCCTGGTTTTGGCCGGCCTTTCCCTTTTGGCTCTGGGTCTTGGCAGTGCCTGGTTTTCGCCCCGGGAGATTGTGGAAGGTCTGTGGCAGGGGGACGGCACCATTCGCTTGGTGGTGCTCAACCTGCGGCTGCCCCGGATTCTGATTGCTGTTCTAACCGGCTGCGCCCTGTCCCTTTCTGGGGCCCTGCTCCAGGCGGTGATGCGCAATCCCCTGGCTGATCCCGGCATTATTGGGGTTTCCGCAGGGGCGGTAACGGCAGCTACTACCGTACTGCTGCTGGCTCCTAAGCTGCTGCTTTTGGTGCCCCTGTTCGCCTTTGGCGGTGCCCTGCTGGCCTGCGTCATCATCTACCTGCTGGCCTGGAAACGGGGCGTGGATCCGGTGCGGATCATTCTCTCCGGGGTGGCGGTAAACGCTGTGCTAGGGTCCTACACTTCCTTTCTCCAGCTGCTCAATGCGGACAACCTGTCCGGGGTGCTGGGCTTTTTGAACGGGAGCCTTTCCGGCCGGGGCTGGGACCAGGTCTTCCTGGTGGCTGTCTACGCTGGCGTAGGAATCCTGCTGACCCTGTGCTGCATTAAGGGCGCCAATATTCTCCAATTGGGAGACGAGATGGCTTCCAGCCTGGGAGTCAACGTAAACGCCTGGCGGATTGGGATTTCGGCAGTGGCTGCGTTTTTGGCAGCGGCTACAGTGGCCGTAGCCGGGATGATTGGCTTTGTGGGTCTGGTAGTGCCCCATATTGCCCGGCTGCTGGTGGGAGCGGATTACCGCGCCCTGGTACCAGTTTCTGCCCTTTTGGGCAGCTGTACCCTGCTGGCCGCGGATACCCTGGGCCGGGTACTGATTCCCAGTATGGAAATCCCGGTGGGCCTGGTAATGGCCATGACCGGCGGTCCCTTTTTCTTATATATGCTGCGGAAGAAAGGATGATGAAGATGCGGCTTTATGGTGCGAAGCTGGGCATCGGCTACGAAAACAGGCTGGTGCTTCAGGATTTTGATATCTCGGTCCAAAAGGGAGAAATTACCACCCTGATTGGACCCAACGGCAGCGGCAAGTCCACGGTGTTAAAAACCTTGACCCGGCTTTTGGCTTGCCGCAGCGGTACGGTGTTCTGCAACGGGGTGGACCTGCGGCGGATTCCGTCCAAGGAGTTTGCCCGGCAGGTGGGGGTCTTGCCCCAGCAGCATCTGGTGCCTCCGGGGTTTAAGGTCAAGGACCTGGTCAGCTATGGCCGGGTGCCCTACCAGAACTGGCATCAGGGCAACTCCTCGGAAGATGAGGCGGCGGTGGAACGGGCCATGCAGGCCACTGGGGTTTGGGGCCTCAGGGATAAAACCGTCTACGCCTGCTCTGGGGGAGAGGCCCAGCGGGTGTGGATTGCCACGGTGCTGGCCCAGGAACCGGAAATCCTCTTTCTGGATGAACCCACTACCTTTTTGGACGTTGCCTACCAATACGAGGTGCTGCAGCTGGTGAAAAAGCTCAACCGGGAGCAGGGCATGGGCGTGGTCATGGTTCTCCATGATCTGGGCCAGGCCCTGGAAATCAGTGACCGGGTCATCGTTATCAAAAATGGGAAAAAATATGCGGAAGGAACCCCGGAACAGGTGATTACCTCGAAAATGCTTTGGGAGGTCTACCACGTGGAATGTGAAGTGGTGCGGCTGCCCGGCCGGCGCAAACCCATACTGGCCTACCGGGAGATTTCGTGATGCCAAGGGGCAGTGCAGCCTGGCAGCGCTCGGACTTTCGCGCTTTCCTCCACTATTTTGCCCGGTACCGGAAACTGGCCTTTTTTCTGATGCTGGGCGCTGCCGCAGGGGCTGCCCTGGAACTGGTGTTTCCCCTGGGGGTCCGGCAGATCCTCCATACGGAGCTGCCTAAGGCGGCCTGGCCGCCGGTGCTGCGCTGGTGTATAGGGTTGGGACTGGTTTATCTGCTGAACTTTCTGGTACTGTTTGGGGTTTCCTATGGGGGAGGGCTCCTCAGCGCCCAGCTGGAAAATGACCTGCGGCAGGAGCTGTTCCGGCATCTGCAAACCCTGCCCTTTGCTTTCTTTGATAATGCCAAAACCGGCCAGCTGCTGGCTACCCTCACCGGGGATGTGGCGGAAACCGGAGAACTGGCAGCCCGGCTGCCCGGGGACCTGCTGGTCAGCGTGGTGAGCCTTTTGGGCACCGCCTGTATCCTGCTGTATCTGGACCCTTTGCTGGGCGGCCTTGTGACCCTGCTTATGGGCCTTAAAGCTCTCCATACCATTTGGATTAATCTGAAGCTCAAGGCTACTTTCGGTCAGGTCCGGCAGGAATACGGCCACTTGTCCGCCATTGGGGAAGAAAACCTCAGCGGGGTCCGCATGGTCCGCGCCTCCACCGCAGAGAGCTGGAGCGTCCGGGCCTTTGCCCGGGCTTCCAGGGCCTATCTGGCAGCCCGCCGCCGGTCTTTTGGCATCCGGTCCTATTTTGGGGCCAGCGTGAACTTTTTCACCAATTCCATCTATTTGGCCATTCTGCTGGCAGGCAGCTGGCAAATCCAGCGAGGCGCCCTGCTGCTCAGTGACCTGGTGGCGTTCTTCCTCTATGTGGGCGTCTTTATCAAACCTGTGATGAAGCTGGTGCTTTTTGTGGAAACGTACCAGCAAAGTATGGCCGGGTTCCGGCGCTTTCGGGCCCTGATGGGCGAGGCGGCTGAGGACCAGGAGCCGCTGCCGGAACTGCCGCCGGTGCAGGGCAAAATAGAATTTCAAGATGTATCCTTTGGGTACCACCCGGGAAACCCCGTGCTCCAGCACATTTCCCTGGTGATTCAGCCCGGGGAAAAGGTGGCATTTGTCGGTCCCACCGGTACCGGCAAAAGTACCCTGATCAGTCTGCTGCTGCGCTTTTATGAGCCCCAGTCGGGCAGCATCCTGGTAGACGGCCGGGATATTTCCCAATATTCCCGCCGCAGTCTGCGCCGGCAAATTGCCCTGGTGCAGCAGGACGTATTTCTTTTTTCCGACTCGGTGTGGCACAACCTGGTGTACGGTACTTTTGAATGCAGTGAAGAAGAAGTCTGCCGGGCTGCAGAGGCGGCCAGAGCCCTGGACTTCATCCGGCAGCTGCCGGAACAATTTGCTACAGAAATTGGCGAACGGGGCATCAAGCTTTCCGGGGGTCAGCGCCAGCGGCTGGCCCTGGCCCGAGCCTTTTTGAAGAATGGCGCCATCGTGGTGCTGGACGAGGCCACCTCGGCCTTGGACAACATTACGGAAGCCCAGATTCAGGGAGAATTGCAGCGGCTGAGCCGGGGCAAGACCACCCTGATGATTGCCCACCGACTGAGCACCGTGGCCCAGGCTGACACCATTGTGGTGCTGGACCGGGGCCGAATTGTGGAAAAGGGCAGCCCAGCGGAGCTGCTGGCCCGCAAAGGCGCCTATTACCGGCTTTGGCAAAAGGAAACCGGAAAACTGGAAGAAAAGGAAAGAAGGAGACAAAAATGAACATCTTTGCGGTAGGTTTGGATTATTTTATCAAAGGCGGCTGGGTCATGTACCCCTTGCTGCTGTGTTCCTTGGCTGCCGTGGCCATTGGCGTGGAACGCTTCCTGTTCTTTCGGAAGGCGGACAGCGGCCGGGCGTTTACCAAGGGCTTTTGCCGCTATATTGAAAATAATGACTGGAACCATGCCAAGGCTTTGGCCGACCATACCCAGGGAGAAATTGCCAAGTTGGCCACCATTGTCATGGACCGGCACGACAATTACGAGTACCTGGAAAACTTTATCAGCTACCGGGCAGAACGGGCCCTGGACAAGTTCGAAAAGAATCTGCCCTACCTGAGCATCATCGTGACCCTGTCCCCGGTGCTGGGGCTCTTAGGTACGGTAACCGGCATGATGGGCGCCTTCAACAACCTGACCCAGCGCATGGCCAACCCCATGTCCGTTACGGCAGGGCTGGCCGAAGCGCTGATTACCACCGTGTTTGGCCTGTGCATCTCCATTGTGGCCGTTTGCTTCCACGGGTATTTTGAGCGGCGGATGAAGCTGCTGACCCTGAACCTGGAAGAAATGGGCAATACCCTCCTGGAAGCCGTCCGGAAAAAGACGGAAAGGGAAACCCCGGAACTGATGCAAGGGGGCAGAAGACGGGCATGATCAAGCTGAAAAATCGCAAGAAACAGGAAATCGGGATTATGATCAGTCCCATGATTGATATGAGCTTTCTGCTGCTGGTTTTCTTCGTGGTCAGCACCATGAGCATGAGCGAAGTGAAAACCGTTCCCGTCCAGCTGCCGGCAGCCTCCCAGGTGCAGCTCCAGCAAAGCAGCCAGTTTGCCGTGACGGTAAAGGCGGATGGCAGCCTCTATTTGGGTACCACCCCCATTACCCAGGACACTCTTTTGGCCCAGGCCAAAGCCCAGGCCGCCCAAAACCCCAACTTTTCCCTGGTGATTTATGGGGACGGCAAGGTCCCCTACGAGGCCATCATCCACCTGCTGGATTCCTGCAAGCAGGCGGGCATTACCCGGGTGGGACTGGTGGCAGAACAGGCGGCGCCCCATGCAGCTCAATAATTGCCAAAAGGGTATTACCGTTTCCCTGGGAGCCCATCTGCTGGTCTTTGTGCTGCTGGGCCTGGCAGGCTGGCAGAGCTGGGAGAGCCGGCAGCAGGATAACCGCATTTATACCGTACAGATTGTTTCCGGCGGAGTGCCGGGAGCAAAAAGCGGCGGTGGCACGGCGGCAGCCTTACCGGCCCAGCCCAGTCAGGCTGTGAGCAGAACCCAGGTACGCCCCAGCAGTGAGATTCCTCTGCCGGGAGCCACACCCGTCCCTGCGGCAAATGCTTCTGCCCCCCTGGAGGCTCCGGAACCTGCGGGCGCAGCTGTAGGTTCCAGTGCCGCCACAGGTACAGGAACAGGAGCAGGGATAGGTTCTGGTACCGAAGCCGGCAGTGGGGACGGCAGCGGCACAGGAGAAGGTACGGGAGGCGGCGGCCCCAGCTTTGATGTGGACGCCATCCAACCCGACGTTTCTCCGGAGCTTTTGAGCTCCGTTCCGGCTGCCTATCCGGAGCAGCTGCGGAGCCACGGCATCCAGGGCAGCGTCCGGGTGCAGCTGGTGGTGGGCAAGGACGGTTCGGTGGAAACGGCCTCCGTGATTGCCAGCTCCGGCTACGGGCTCATGGACCAGGCAGCCCTTGATGCTGCCTATGGGTATACCTTCAGCCCGGCCTACAAGGAAGGCATTCCGGTGCGGTGCTACGCCACCCGGACTTTCCGGTTTTATTTGCATTAATTGCTTTATTTGGATTATGGGATTTCGCCTGGCAGGTCTGGGGAGTGGGCCTGCCGCCAAAGGCAGTCTATATAGTACAATGCGGGAGCCTGACTTATAATGCACTGATAAAGGAGAATGATGATGGATAAACAACGGATGACCCGGCAAATTGTCTTGGCCCTGTGCCTGGGGGTGGCAGCAGGAGGCGCGCAGCTGGGGATTGCCCAGGCCGCTGCTGCAGAAACGGAGGACTTGGAAGCCTATGATTTGGGCGAAACAGTGGTAACCGCTACCAAGACAAAACTGGCTGAGAAAAAAGTGCCTATGTCTACGCAGGTCATTACGCAAAAAGAAATCAAGGAAACAGGTGCCTATAATGTCCGGGACGTGCTGAAAACCCTGGCCGGCCTCAATGTAATGGAAGCCGGCATGACCGGCAACATGGTGTCCATCCGGGGGATGGGAACTTCTTCCACCCTGATTCTGGTGGATGGCCGGCGGATGTCCGGGGAGGACTCCGGCAGCACCATGAACGTGTACGAACTGAACCGGGTCAACCTCCAGGACGTGGAGCGTATCGAAGTGATCCGGGGCTCCGGCTCCGGCCTGTACGGCAGTGATGCTATGGGCGGGGTTATCAATATCATCACCAAGAAGAACCAGAAGGAAGGCGGTTACGCCGGCACCCAGCTGGGCTCCCGGGAAAGTTCCGTCTACGGAGGCTATTCCACCGGGGATGTGGGCAAGCTGAACCTGAATTTCAACTACAACCTGACGGAAATCCGTAAGCAGGACGAAAACGGTGATACCAATATGTACGGGCCCAAACGGTACTTCAATTTCCAGGGCAATTACCGGTTCAACGACCACAGCGGCCTGGACTTTGGGGCTTCCTTCCTGAAAGAACAATACCGCTCCCTGACCCTGGGCACCACCTCCGCCAGCGATATGACGGAATGGTACGACAACAACCGGGCGGATTACCATGTGAAGTATTACGGCTTCGACAAGAAGAACGATTACGAAATCCAAACCTACTACAACCGGCTGGGGAAGGAATCCCGGAAACGGACCAGCAGCTCCTGGCAGGACTTTGACCACGCCAAGTATGAAACCTTTGTGGTAGAAGGGAAAAATACCTACCGGCCCAACACCCAGCATACCCTGACCTACGGGGCGGAGTACCGGAAACAAAAGGCTGGGGGCACCCGCCTGGGGGCAGGGGCCAGCAATCCCTATACGGAAACGTACCTGGGCATGAGCAAGACCTATTCTTCTGCCAGCGTGGAATCCTACGCCGCCTATTTGCAGGATGAATGGCAGCTGTCGGATAAGCTGTTCTTTGTGCCCAGTATCCGCTTTGACCATCACGAAAGCTTTGGCGGGGAATGGTCGCCCCGGGCCGGCCTGACCTACAATCTGAGCCAAAATGCCCGCATCAAGACCAACTACGGCTTTGGCTACCGGGCTCCCAGCATTTTCGAACTGTACTCCCATATGGACCGGAATATGGGCCGGATGCAGGTACAGGTTTGGGGCAACAGCGAACTGGAAGCCGAGAAATCCCGGACCTTCGATATTGGCCTGGAAGCCGAGAAGGGCAAGAGCACGGGCAAACTCACTTATTTCCACAACAAGATCAGCAATATGATCGACAGCGAGTTCCTGGGCCGCTTTGGCCGGGCAGTCCGGTACCGTTACGTGAACATCAACAAGGCGGTGATGGACGGCGTAGAAGGGGAATACGGCTATCGTTTCGACAAGCATTGGGACGCCAAGCTGAACTTTACCTACCTGGACGCCAAAGACGGCAACACCAACGCCCGGCTTACCGGCCACGCCCGGATGAACGGACTGGTGGAGTTAAACTGGACCGACGCCAAACCCAATCCCTGGACTGCTTCCCTGTACAATATGTGGTATAAGGACTACCTGGATGGGGAAGGCAAGAACTATACCTACAGTACCACTAACTTTGTGGTGACCAAGGACCTGAACAAGAACACCCATATTTATGCCGGGGTGGACAACCTGTTCAACAAGACCTTCTCCTACGAGGATGCGTTCTCCATTTACGGGCGCACCTGGAGAGCAGGCGTGGAATTCAAATTCTAAGGAGGCTATTGATGAAAAGCATCGTTTTATATTCTTCTCGGACCGGAAATACCAAAATGGTGGCAGAGGCCATTGCCTCTGCCCTGCCCAAGGGCACACCCTGCCTGGATATCCAGAAATTGCAGGAGCCCTTGGACGCCTACGACTGCGTGTTCATGGGCTACTGGGTGGATAAGGGAACGGCGGACGCTGCCTCCCAAAAGGTCCTGGCCCAGCTGCACAACCCCCATGTGGCCCTGTTTGCCACCCTGGGCGCCAATCCCAAAGGGGAGCACGCAATGAAATGCCTGGAAAACGGCGCCGCCCTGCTGCCTCCAGGCCAAAAACCGGAAGCCTGCTTCATCTGCCAGGGAAAAGTGGATCCCAAGCTCATTGAAGCCATGTACCAGCGCTTTCCGCCGGAAAGCCTCCACGGCAGAAATCCTGCCAGCGAGGCCCGGCATAAGGCTGCCTCCACCCATCCGGACGCCACGGATCTGAGAGATGCAGCGGCTTTTGCCCGGGAGGTGCTGCTGTCCATCCAGGCGGGGAACTAAGGAGGAATTATGGACCTGAAAAGTTATTTTAATCAGTTGACAACCAAGGAGCGGGAACTGCAATTTGGCCGTAAGGCCGCAGACCCTCTGCGGCACGCCTTTGACGTGAAACGGGTGGTGCATGCCGGCATGAACGGGGAAATGGTGCCGCCGCCCCTGGCCCAAAAGACCTGGCAGGACCTGATGCACCAGAAAGTCCAGGGACATCCCACCCAAATGGCCTATTTCCATATTCCTTTCTGCAAAACCAAATGCCTGTACTGCGGCTTTTTTCAGAACGGAACGGACCAGGCGGCAGAAGATGCCTATATCAAACGTCTGATTCGGGAAATCGAAATGGATGCTGCCCTGCCCAGACTCAGCGGGGCGCCCATTCAGGCCGTGTTCATTGGGGGCGGTACGCCCACCTCCCTGTCTCCGGAAAATGCTGGCCGGCTGCTGTCCACCATCCAGAACTGCCTGCCCCTGGCCAACGATTATGAGCTGACCCTGGAAGGGCGGATCCACGACCTGGTGCCGGAAAAAATGGACGTGTGGTTTAAAAACGGGGTGAACCGGATGTCCCTGGGGGTCCAGTCCTTCAATACGGAGGTGCGCCGGGCCGTGGGCCGGCTGGACGACCGGGAGGAAGTGCTGCGCCGGCTGCAAACCCTGTCCTCCTATAACCAGTGCTCGGTGGTCATCGACCTGATGTACGGCCTGCCCCTGCAAACCCAGGAGGTCTGGCAGGACGACGTGAAGACCCTGGTGGACTCCGGCATTGACGGGGCGGACCTGTACCAGCTGGACGTATTTGAACAAAGCGACCTCCATGTGTACATCCAAAAGGGCAAGCTGCCTCCGGCGGCTACCACCCAGGAGCAGTCTGCCATGTTCTCCTTTGGCAAGAACTATCTGGAAGCCCAGGGCTACAAGCGGCTGAGCTACTGCCACTGGGCAAGAAACAACCGGGAACGGAGCCTGTACAATACCCAGGCCCGCTGCGGAACCCACCTGTTCCCCTTTGGCTGCGGGGCAGGGGGCCATGTGGACGGCCTTTCCACCATGCTGGAGCGCCGGCTGCCGGCCTACCAGGCCGCCATTGACCAAGGGAGAAAACCTCTGATGTTCCTGATGCGCCAGTCCCCCTATGCCCCTTTGGCAGAAGTGATTATGGGGCAGATGAACCAGAGCCGGCTGGACCTGCAAAAGCTGATCCGTATGGAACCCCGGCTGAAAGGGTTGGAATTTTTGGGCTCCCTGTGGGAGGAATATGGCCTGTGGCAGGATAACGGCTATCTGTACCAACTGACGGAAGCAGGGCAGTTCTGGCAGGTGAATATGACCCAGACCCTGCTGGAGAGTGTGGAGCATCTCCTGGGTGGTTCCAGCCAAATTCACCAGAAAAAAGTGGCCGCCCAGGGCTGATTTTCCGCCCCCTGAAAAATCTTAAAAAAGTTTTAAAAAGTTGTTGACAGAAACCCCCATCTCTTATATAATACTTTTTGCAACGCACTAGCGATGCAAATTCCCCGATAGCTCAATGGTAGAGCACTCGACTGTTAATCGAGTTGTTGTAAGTTCGAGTCTTACTCGGGGAGCCAATGGCCGGATGGTCAAGCGGTTAAGACACCGCCCTTTCACGGCGGTATCGGGGGTTCGATTCCCCCTCCGGTCACCATTTTCCCGGGCGATTAGCTCAGCTGGGAGAGCGTCTGCCTTACAAGCAGAATGTCGGCAGTTCGATCCTGTCATCGCCCACCATTTTTTTTTGTAAAAACTGCAAAGTGATTGACGACGGGGCGTAGCTCAGTTTGGTAGAGCACCTGCCTTGGGAGCAGGGGGTCGTAGGTTCAAATCCTGTCGCTCCGACCACATTATGTGCGGGTGTAGCTCAATGGTAGAGCACTAGCCTTCCAAGCTAGCTACGTGGGTTCGATTCCCATCACCCGCTCCATTTCTTTTGGCCCCGTAGCTCAGCTGGATAGAGCAACGGCCTTCTAAGCCGTGTGTCGAGTGTTCGAATCACTCCGGGGTCACCACTTTAAGATAAAAGCGAATGTTGCCGAGTCATCGGGACATTCGCTTTTTTGCGTTATAGGAAGTATACAGAAAGGGCCAGGCGGATTGCGTTCCGTCTGGCCTTTTTTTATTTGCGGATGGAAATATGTACGAACGGCTTAATGAGAACGTCTTTCGGATTCAAAGCATTTACGTTTTTCCAATTGATATTTTTGGCTTGGTCATCTCTCATTTCTGCCTGATAGAGTTTAATCATGGACTCCTGGCCAGTGGCCTTATTCATAGCTTTGTCAGTGACAATAAAGGCCGCATGGGCTACAGGCACTCCGCTATTAAAGGCTCCGTTAAAAGCTGCTAGGGATTCCATGCCTAGCAGAGCCTGCGCATGGTCAGGAGTCAGCATGGAGCCAAAAGAGGCATTAATAACTACGTTATATTTATCTCCCAGGGGATTAATGTCGATGCTCTTGATAGGGCCAATATCCTTTTGGGTATTTTGTGAGTTATTGACTGCATCGATGATGCCTTTTTGGATTTTTCCCTCTGGCGTGTCGATTTTTTGAGTTTGGACAGCTGCCGGAACTTTTGCGTCATCCTTTTTATCGGATCCACACCCTAGGACTCCAAAGGCCAGCAGGGTGGCCATGGACAATGCTGCGAACTTCTTCCCTACGTTTTTCATCATTTTTTTCCTCCTAATCTCTAACATAAAACTCCACTTACAGAAATACCCAAAGCATCAAAAAAATAATGCAAAAAAAGGCCGATAACTATTGGAAGGGGAAATACAATAAACGTGGCGATTACGAATGCGGTGTTTATGGTAGCGAATTCGTAATCGCCTACTTCGTGTTCCCTTAGCCATCGTACAACCTGCTTGAACTTCATATTTCCACTTCCCATAGCTTCTATTACCTTTATTATATGATCTTCTCCCTTTTTCTTCAACCCAAGGGGAATCAGGCGGCTCACGCCCCGCTCAGACAGCTTCTGCAAAAGGGACATTTCTTTCCCGGGATTCTGCACCATCCTACTGGGAAAATGCTATAATTATCACAGATTGCGACGGAGGGAGCGGGCAGAGTATGCTGGATTTTTTACGGAAAGAACAGGTTTCAGAAGAACTGATTGCCGGGGTGGAGGCCTATAGGAAGGCCCATCCGGTGGAAGAACAGTGGAAGAACCGGGTGCCGGTGCCCCGTTTCCCGTACTATGGCAAAAAGGTCTGGGAGGAGGCCATTGCGGCCCTGCTGTGCGGCCAGAACCTGCTACTAGCAGGGCCTAAGGCCACGGGCAAGAACGTATTGGCAGAAAACCTGGCAGCGGCCTTCCAGCGGCCTATGTGGAATATTTCCTTCCACATCAACGTGGATGCCACCTCCATGCTGGGCACGGATACCTTCCGGAACGGGGAAGTGGTGTTCCGGCCGGGGCCGGTGTACCAGTGCGCCCAGTGGGGCGGCTTTGGGGTTTTTGACGAAATCAACATGGCCCGGAACGAAGCCATGGCCGTGCTCCATTCCTTGCTGGACTACCGGCATCGGGTGGACATTCCCGGCTACGACCTGCTCCAGGCCAACGAAGCCTGCCGCTTTATTGCCACCATGAACTACGGCTACTCCGGCACCCGGGAACTGAACGAAGCCCTGACCTCCCGGTTTGCGGTAATCCAGTTGCCGCCCATTGACGGGGCCACCCTGGACCGGCTGCTCTCCACGAAATTTCCTACGCTGAAAAAACAGGCCCGGGAGGGCTTTGGCCAATTGTTCCTGGACCTGGAAAAGAAGTGCCAGGAAGCGGAAATCTCCGAGCGGGCGCTGGACCTGCGGGGCCTTTTGGACGCCCTCCAGTTGATCCAGCAGGGCCTGGAAGCCCACGATGCCCTGGAAATGGGTCTGGTGAACAAATCCTTTGACGAATACGAGCCCGGCATTATCCGGGATGTGATCAAGCTGCGCATTCCCTCCACCTACCGGAAGCAGGATATCTTTGAGGAGTGAGGGCGTATGGCCAAGCTAAAATACGATGCCAAGCGCCGGCGGGCGCTGAATATGGTCTGGGATACCTCGGCCGACTACCGCTTCCAGCCGGATTTTCTGGCCTACGGGGATGATGGGGCACCGGATCTGTACCTCAATGCCGTGGTGGGGTTCACCCGGAAATACTACGATACGGACCAGCTCCATGCGATGTTCCAGGAAATGGAAAATTCCGCCCTGGTGGATACCTTTACGGACCTGTTGTGGCTGGGGCTGGAATACGCCACCTACGCCAAGGAGGCCCCGGTACGGCCCGTGCTGCCCCAGCTGCGGCAGGAGCACGCCCGGGCCTATTTTAACGGCACCCTGGCGGACAAACACGGGGTGGCCCACGAAATGCAGGCGGCCCGTTGGCACGAGGTGCTGGGGGAAAAGAACGGTCTCATCGACCCCTGGGCCAAGGCCCTGTACCAAAGCCTGGCCTTTGACCCCAGCTGGGATACGGCCACGTTGTGTGACCATTTCCGGAAGCTGACCAAAAAGTACTTTGTGTCCCACTTTCTGGTGCGGGAAAGCCTGGAAAAGGTCATCATCGGCAAGGGACTGGGGGATTTCCTCAGCTGGATTGTGCCTCAGTTTGCCAAAAAACAGGAATCCATCTTTAATTTTTTATATTCCAAGCAGCAGGCAGAAGACCTGCTGTCGGGGAAGCACGCCCATAACGGGCTCATGGCCATTATTACCGGCCAGACCGCTGCCCAAAACTATGATTACATCATCCACTGCTTCGGGACGTCCATTTATCCGCCCCAAAAGCAGCTGGAAATCGACCAGGCCTGCTGCGTAGGCGTCCATAAGGGCTGCCACCTGCACTTTACCCGGGGCCACCTGGGGAGCAAGGGCAGCACCGGGGAAGCCTCCCTGTGGCTTCAGGGAGCCCGCCGGCAGCGGGTGCGGAACCTGGCCTACTACAAGGAACACGGGGAAAAGGCCCGGCAGAGCATTATCCGCCTGACCCAGCAGATCCGCAGCGCCATGCGGCTGGTACGGACCAAGCTGCCGGTGCCGGTCAAGGCCGGGGAACTGGTGCCCAGTCTGGTCTGGCGGGCCGCCAAGCTCCAGGACCCCCGGGTGTTTTACAACCAGGAAGTGGTGGCTACCCCGGACTTTACCGTGGATATTATGCTGGATGCTTCGGCCTCCCGGGGGGGAGCCCAGCCCGTCATCGCCTCCCAGGCCTTTGTCATTGCTGAGGCCCTGCGCCAGTGCGGCATTCCCTACCAGGTGTATTCCTTCAGCACCCTGCGCAGCTACACGGTGCTGACCCTGTTCAAGAGCTACGAGGAAAAAAAGAAGTGCACCAACGTCTTTAACTACGTGGCCACCGGCTGGAACCGGGACGGTTTGGCTCTGCGGGGCGCCCGGCAGCTGATGGGGGACTTTTCCCAGACGAAAAAAATCCTTATTATGCTCACCGATGCCCAGCCCAACGATGACCGGCCCTTCCGGAAGGAAGGGAGCCTGTACCAGCCCGAGTACCGGGAAGGCCGGGCCGTGGCGGATACGGCGGACGAGGCGGCGGCCCTGCGCCGGGAAGGCATTCGGATTATTGGCCTCATCAACGACGAGGTCAAGGGCGGTATGGAAGACGCCCGGAAAATCTTCGGCAAGGACTGCATCCGGATTCATGAGCTGGACAAAATGGCCGAAAGCATGGGAAAAATCCTCTGCCGGCAGATCGAGTCCCTGTAGGGCGTTCTCCATTGACTTTTCTGGTGAGGCTTGCTAGAATTAACTGTAATATCATATGACCAATGGCTATGAACGGAAGGAGTACAGCCAAGCTGCGTTGCAGAGAGGGTGCGGTCGGTGCAAGCATCCACGTCAGCCGCTGGAAGTCGTCCGGGAGCCGGCAGGGTGCAGCAGCCCTGCCCGTCAAGGCGCGTTAAGCCTCCAAGGTGCTCAAGCAATTGAGAATGTAGGTGGTACCGCGAAGTCAACTCGTCCTATAACAGGGACGGGTTATTTTTTTTAAGGAGGAAAAAAATGGCAGAAGAAAACAACATCCCCAAGGTATATGATCCTGCCGCGGTGGAAAAGAAATGGTATGCATATTGGATGAAACAGGGCTACTTCCATCAGGAAGTGGACAAGAGCCGCCCTCCGTTCAGCGTGGTCATTCCCCCGCCGAACATTACCGGCAAGCTGCACATGGGCCATGCCCTGGACAATACCCTCCAGGATATCCTGGTGCGCTGGCACCGGATGATGGGGGACAATACCTGCTGGCTGCCCGGCTATGACCATGCCGGCCTGGCTACCCAAATCAAGGTAGAAGAAGAACTGAAGAAAAAAGAAGGTCTGACCCGCTATGACCTGGGCCGGGAAGAATTCGTCAAACGGGTTTGGCAGTGGAAGGAAGAATACGGGGACAGAATCGTTACCCAGCTGAAATCCCTGGGCATTTCCTGCGACTGGGACCGCCAGCGCTTTACCATGGACGAAGGCCTGAGCCGTGCCGTGCGGGAAGCCTTTGTGAGCCTGTACGAAAAGGGCCTGATCTACAAGGGCACCCGGATGATCAACTGGTGCGTCAACTGCCGTACGGCTTTAAGTGACGTAGAAGTGGAACATAAGGATGATGCAGGCCATCTGTGGTATGTAAAATACCCGGTGGACGGCGAAGAAGGGGTCTACCTGACCATCGCCACCACCCGTCCGGAAACCATGCCCGGCGATACCGCCGTTGCCGTGAACCCCAAGGATGAACGGTACGGCAAGTTTGTGGGCAAAAAGGTGAAACTGCCCACCACGGACCGGCTGATTCCCGTTATTGCCGACGATTATGTAGACCTGGAGTTTGGTACCGGTGCCGTAAAGATTACCCCGGCCCATGACCCCAACGACTATGAAATGGGTCAGCGCCAGCACCTGGACATGATTACCGTTATCGGCCAGGACGGCAAGATGACCAAGGAAGCCGGCAAATACGCCGGTCAGGACCGCTACGAATGCCGCAAGAACATTGTGGCTGACCTGGAAGCTGCGGGGCTTTTGGTGAAAGTGGAGGAATGCCCCCACTCCGTAGGCCACTGCCAGCGCTGCGGCCATATTGTGGAACCCCTGGTTTCCACCCAATGGTTCGTAAAGATGCAGCCCCTGGTGAAAGCCGCCGTGGACTGCGTAGAAGACGGCCGGACCCAGTTTGTACCCAGCCGCTTTACCAAGACCTACACCAACTGGATGGACAACCTCCACGATTGGTGCATTTCCCGGCAGATCTGGTGGGGCCACCGGATTCCTGTGTGGTACTGCGATGACTGCGGGGAAGTAACCGCCTCCCGGACGGATCTGGACCGCTGCCCCAAATGCGGCGGCCATGTACACCAGGATGAAGATGCCCTGGATACCTGGTTCAGCTCCGCCCTGTGGCCGTTCTCTACCTTTGGCTGGCCGGACAAGACGGAAGAACTGGAACAGTTCTATCCCACCAGCGTACTGGTCACCGGCTACGACATTATTTTCTTCTGGGTGGCCCGGATGCTGGTCATGGGCATGGAATTCATGAAGGAAATTCCCTTTAAGCACGTGTTCATCCACGGCCTGGTCCGGGACGAACAGGGCCGTAAAATGTCCAAATCCCTGGGCAACGGCATCGATCCCCTGGAAGTGGTGGACAAATACGGCGCCGACACCCTGCGCTTTATGCTGATTACCGGGAACACCCCGGGCAACGATATGCGGTTCTACTGGAACCGGATTGAATCCACCCGTAACTTTGCCAACAAGATCTGGAATGCTTCCCGGTTCGCCCTGATGAACCTGGACGGCTACGATCCCAAGGCACCCCGGAACCCCTACACCCTGGCAGACAAATGGATTCTGTCCCGGCTGCAGCACACCATCGGCGAAGTATCCTCCTATCTGGATAAATTTGAACTGGGTGAAGCTGGCCGCCTGATCTACGATTTCATCTGGGGTGAAGTCTGCGACTGGTATATCGAACTGATCAAACCCCGCCTGTACAATAAGGACGATGCAGCGGAACGGGCTACTGCCCAAGCCGTCCTGTGCCAGGTGCTGGGCGATGCCATGAAGCTGCTGCACCCGTTCATGCCGTTTATTACGGAAGAAATCTGGCAGCATCTGCCCCACGAAGGGGAAAGCATCATGATTGCTCCCTGGCCCCATATGGCCGGCGACCTGCTGGATGATGCCGCTGAAAAGCAAATGACCGCCCTGATGGATGTGATCAAGGCCATCCGGAACATGAGAGCGGAAGTGGGCGCTGCCCCCGGCCATAAGGCTCCGGCCCTGGTACTGGCAGATCCTGAACTGGTGGACGTATTCAAGAACAACAGCGACTACGTATGCCGGCTGGGTACCGTGGACGTGCTGACGGTAGGCGGCGCCGAAGACGCAGCTCCGGAAAACGCCCTGACCGCCGTAGTAACCGGTGCCAAGGTCTACCTGCCCCTGAAGGGCCTGATTGACGTAGAAAAAGAACTGGCCCGGCTCCAGAAAGAACTGGACGGAGCAGAAAAAGAAGCCAAACGGACGGCTGGCAAGCTCAGCAACGCCGGCTTCCTGGCCAAGGCTCCTGCCGAAGTGGTAGAAAAAGAAAAAGCCAAACAGGCAGAAACCGAAGCCAAGATCCAAGGGCTGAAGGAACGGATGGAAACCCTGCGCAAGCTGTAAGTGCATTTGACTAGAGAGAGGTGCTGCACCAATGGATTATGCGTCTGCATTAGCGTATGTGGAAAGCCGGGGCAAGTTCGGCATTCATTTGGGCTTGGAACGAATCCAGGGCATTTTGGCGGCCCTGGACCATCCGGAACGCAAGCTCCGGACCATTCATATTACCGGAACTAACGGCAAGGGCAGTGTGGCCACGTTCCTGAGCCGGATACTCATGGCGGCCGGGAAAAAGACCGGGACCTATACTTCCCCCCATTTTGTCCGGTACAACGAGCGAATGACCATCAACGGTGAGGAAATTTCCAATGCTGACTTTGCCCAGGTAACGGAACAGGTAAAGCAGGCAGTGGACGCCTGGCTGGCCGGGGGCGGGGAAGAACCCACCCAGTTTGAAGTGATTACGGCCATGGGTTTTCTGTACTTTGCCCAGCAGCAGGTGGATTACGCCGTGATTGAAGTAGGCATGGGAGGTCTGTGGGACTCCACCAACGTGATTATCCCGGAAGTTTCTGTGATTACCAACGTGACTCTGGAACATACGGACCGGCTGGGGAAGACCATTGAGGCCATTGCCATCCAAAAAGCCGGTATTATCAAGCCGGGGGTGCCGGTGGTTACGGAAGCAGAAGGTGATGCCCTGCGGGTCATCCGGGCGGAAGCGGAAGCCCAGCACGCCCCCTGCTATGAATACGAAAAGAATTTTTCCGCCCAGATGCTTAACAGCACCATGGCGGCCCAGGAATTCGTTTTCCGCAACCCCCAGACGGAACTGGAAGCTACCATCCATCTGGCGGGAGCCCACCAGATTTTGAACGCAGCAGCTGCTATGCAGGCTGCCTGGGTGCTGGCCCAAAAGGACCCGGCCCTTACGGAAAAGGCCGTGCTGGAAGGCCTGGCCGCTGCCCGCTGGCCCGGCCGGCTGGAGCTGATCCACCAAAAGCCGGACATTATTCTGGACGGCGCCCACAACCCCTCTGGGGTGACGGTGCTGCGGAAGGCCCTGGACGATTATTATCCTGACGCCCACCGGATTTTCGTCTTCGGCATGATGGCGGACAAGGACGTGAGCCTGGTTTCCCAGATCCTGTTCCGGGATACGGATACCATCTATACCGTCTTGGCCCATACCGGGGACAGAGCGGAAACTCCGGAAAAGCTGGCCAAACGGCTTCACAAAAATGCCATTCCCATGCCGGACCTGGCTGCTGCCTACCACAGGGCGGTCAGCGAAGCGGGTCCGGAGGCTGTGGTTTGTGTCTGCGGCTCTTTGTACCTGGTAGGGACCTTCAAAGAGCTGGGATTGGATAGGTGATGGAATGCGTAAACGACCACGAGGCTGGGGACTGCCCCAATCCTGGAATCTGAACCAAGTTACCTATGCTGCACTGGCCGTCTTGATTTTTGTCCTGCCCCTGAACCAGTGGGCGGCAGGAATTGCCTTTCTGGTTTGTTTTTTGCTGAACCTGGTGAATGTGGTGCGCACCCGGCAGTTCTGGCCGGCCATCACGGTGCCCTCCTACCTGAGCCGACCCCTGTGGGCCCTGTTTATCCTCAGCGGCGTCAGCACCCTGTGGTCTCTGAACCCGGGTGCCAGCCTGTTCAACTGGGTGTGGGTCATGGGCCAGGAAGCGGGGATTTTCTACCTGCTGCTGCGCTATGCCAGCACCAGCCGGCGGTCCCTGTTTCTCATGAAGGTATTCATGATTTCCGCTGCGGTGGTAACTGTTTTCGGGCTGTGGCAATACTTCTTTGGCAACAGCCTCCAGGAAGCGGACTGGATTGACCACCAGGCCTTCCACCAGCTCCAGCGCCGGGCCATTTCCACCCTGGTAAACCCCAATATCTTTGGAACCTACCTGGTAATGACCGTGGCCTACTGTGAAGGGCTCTTTGCTCCCTTAAAGGGCGGCAAAACCCGCTGGTCCCTGGTGCTGATTTTCCTGCTGTCCACGGCCTGCTTGATCTTCACCTTCTCCCGGGGCAACTGGGTGGCGTATTTCTGGGTGCTGTTTGTGTTTGCCGGCGCCTTTTACCACAAAGCCCTGCTGCCTTTTATCGGAGGCGGTCTGGCGGTGCTGTACCTGGGCTGGAACCAACTGGCGGCCCGGATTATGTCCATCTTTTCCGTAACGGATACCTCGGCAGAGCTGCGGTTCATGTACCTCCAGAGCTCCCTGGACATGATCCAGGACCATCCCCTGGGGGTGGGCTGGTACGGGTACCAGTTCGCCTTTCCCAATTACAACTTCTTTATCAGTGAAGATGTAATCATGTACCACGGGCATAATATGCTGCTGAACATTACGGCGGAGCTGGGCATCCCGGGGATTCTCCTGTTTCTGTACGTCATCTTCCGGCTGGTGCTCCTGGCCAAGGAAATCCGGCATCGGAAGGCTTCCCCCTGGATCCGGGGCGTGGCCTGCGGGTATTTGGCCAGCCTGGTGGGGATTTTTGTCAGCGGCCTGACGGATTATACCCTGTTCAACATTCAGCTGGGTATGCTGTTTTGGGCGGGAAATGCCCTGCTGCTGGTGATGAACGACATCAGTGCCAAGGAAAATGCCCATGCGGAAAAACGGCTTTTGAAACAGAATAACCAAGCATAGGGTGAAAGAAAATAAAGAAAACCGGGTAAGTTGTACCAAAGTGTACAGCTTACCCGGTTTTTTACTGCCTGAAGCAGCGCCAAATTGGCTCTGAGAGAGCCGCTGGGAGAGAATAATACCTGGTGGTAGGGGAGAAACCAAGAACGCTTAAAAACGCATTTTGGAAGACGTTCAGCAGAAGAAGAAAACGGCCTAAGCCGTTTCCCCTGGTACCGCAGGAAAGCGGCTAAAAGGGCAGAGAAGAGGGCTTAGAACCTGCCTGGCGGCAAGAAGCGGAAAACGAGTGGGTCTGAACGGCCGGAGCCTCTTTGCATTGAACTTCCTCAGTCAGTCTTCCGGACTGCCAGCCCCTCAGTGGTTCGCCGTACTCCGTTCCCCTTCACCCTTTGGGGTTCGGAATCACGGACGGCTATCACATGGCTCACATAAACCAAGAGCATTTTGAACTACGGATATGCTCTTGGTTTATGTGAGCGCAACGCTTTGCGGCCGCATCCAAACAGCCCGACAAATTCTGCAAATGGCTGTTTGGTCCATAAGGCCCATGCGATAGCGGCCTGCAAAGCAAACCCGTAGGGTGAAGCTGCGCAGCGAGCCGCGAACCGCTGAAGGGGCCTCTTTGCATTGAACTTCCTCAGTCAGTCCTCCGGACTGCCAGCCCCTCCACGTTTGGAGGGGCCTAATAAGGAAAAAGAGGATGTGCCGGAGCACATCCTCTTTGGGAACCTATTTTATTTCTATAAGCTATTTCTGAAACTGATTCTTACAGGTGGAACAGGCCCAGCATAACGCCGGCTGCCAGGGAGAACCAGGACAGAACCCACAGACGCGGGGTGCAGAACTTCAGCAGTTCTTTGATGGAGATACCAGCCAGGCCGCAGGCCAGGAAGGTGGTAGCAGCGTGAGGAGTAACCATAACGCCGTAGTTCTTACCAATCAGCATAGCCATAGCCATGTTGTGAGGATCAACACCAAACTGTTGACCAACACCGATAGCCAGAGGCAGCAGGCCGAAGAAGTAGGAGTCGGTACCCAGCATCATGCCGATAGGCACTGCGAAGAAGCCGAATACGTCTTGCAGGTGGGGACCCATGAAACCAGGAACAATAGCAATCAGCATTTGTGCCATAGCTTTCATCATGCCGGTTTTATCCAGAACGCCCAGGAAAATACCGGAAGCCAACAGGATCATAGGCATGGTCAGAGCGGTAGCAGCGTGCATTTTGATAGCTCTTGCTTGTTCAGAAGCAGTGTGGAAGTTGGCAATCAAAGCGATGGCCAGACCAAACATGAAAGCGCCGTACAGAGGAATTTCGGTGAAGCACAGCAGACCGATAACCACCAGGGTCAGGATGCCGTTGAACCAGATCATCTTCGGACGCTTCATGAAAGCAGCATCGTCAGCAGACAGGTTGTCGTCCTTGGAGCCTTCGTCTTCGTCTTCAGACAGCATAGCAGCTTTGCCAGTGGGGTTCAGGCCAGCGCCGCGGCGCTTTTCGCAAACACCCATGTAGGCAGCGAAGATCATCAGGATAACCAGACCAACGCCCTGCAGGGGGATCAGTTCCTGCCACAGTGCGTTAACGTCTGCGTTCAGCACAACGCCGGTACGGGCAACAGGGCCGCCCCAAGGCAGCAGGTTCATGATGGACATGGCAGCACCGATGATGCAAACCAACACTACTGGTCTCATATGCAATTTTTTATAAATAGGAAGCATAGCAGGAATCGTGATCAGCAGGGTGGAAGCCAGAGCGCCGTCCAAGTGGGAGATAACAGCGATGCAGGCGGTAGCAATGGTAACCATAACGATGTTGCTGCCGGCTTTTTTAACCAGCCAGTTTACCATCGGGTCGAACAGGCCCATATCGCCCATCATGGAGAAGTAAACGATGGAGAAAATGAACAGTACAGCGGTGGACCAGGTTTTGCCTACGCCAGCAGACATAAATTTGAAGATCTGAGCAGGGGTAAAACCGGTGATCAGGGCTGCAACAACAGGAACAATAACGAACAGAGGTACGGGGTTAGATTTCCCGCGAATCAAGGCTGCCACAATGATGACAACCATCAAAAAACCAACAACGCCCAAGAACATAGTAGTGTCCTCCTTTAAAAGTGTAATGCGGCTTCCCGGACGGGCCGTCACGGTCAGCGGAGAAGTAAGATGGGTTCCCTTGACTTCGTTAAAATCTTAGCATAGCAATATTCGGAAAACTAATATAAATAATAAAATAAATACCATAAGGAATAACTTATGGAAACCCGGAAACGGGCACAGGATGTGGCTTAGCAGGTTTTTGTAAATTGTTTCAAATGTACAAAAATAGAAATTTTTTCAAAATTCCGGGCAGAGGAATTGGGGAAAAACAGAAAAACTGCTAAAAATGAACAAAAAACACCTCTTTTTTGCAGTCGACGGAAAAACAATCTGTTACAGATTTGCGAAAATCTGATGGCTTTATAAAATGGATTGTCAGGAGAACGGAAGAAATAAGGGGAGCAGTGAGGCGACTGGGACCAACGTTGGCATTTGGAGGCAAAAGGTGATGCCGTATAAACGAGGATTTTCTGGGGACAGTGTCCTGGAAGCAAGCTTTGGGGTTAAGCTGCAGAAACTAATGGGTACACAAAACTTGCTTCCAGTCCAAAATGCCTCCCAGCACCGCCAAATTTGCCCTGCAAGGGCCTTTCTTTTGGCGGTCTAGGTGTTTTTTGCTTGCCCTTTATTGCCGCTCCAAAACCCCATAAAAAAACTGCCCTCCGGATAACCGGAGAGCAGTTTCAGTAAGTCCTTGCTTAGAATTTGAACAGACCCAGCATCAGGCCGCCCAGCAGGGAGAACCAGGACAGAACCCACAGACGCGGGGTGCAGAACTTCAGCAGTTCTTTGATGGAGATACCAGCCAGGCCGCAGGCCAGGAAGGTGGTAGCAGCGTGAGGAGTAACCATAACGCCGTAGTTCTTACCAATCAGCATAGCCATAGCCATGTTGTGAGGATCAACACCAAACTGTTGACCAACACCGATAGCCAGAGGCAGCAGGCCGAAGAAGTAGGAGTCGGTACCCAGCATCATGCCGATAGGCACTGCGAAGAAGCCGAATACGTCTTGCAGATGGGGTCCCAGAGCCGCAGGAACAATAGCAATCAGCATTTGTGCCATAGCTTTCATCATGCCGGTCTTGGACAGAACACCCAGGAATACACCGGAAGCCAGCAGGATCATAGGCATGGTCAGAGCGGTAGCAGCATGCATTTTGATAGCTCTTGCTTGTTCAGAAGCAGTACGGAAGTTGGCAATCAAAGCGATGGCCAGACCGAACATGAAAGCACCGTACAGAGGAATGTCGGTGAAGCACAGCAGACCGATAACTACGATGGTCAGCAGGCCGTTGAACCAGATCATCTTCGGGCGTTTCATGAAAGCAGCATCGTCAGCAGACAGGTTGTCGTCCTTGGAGCCTTCGTCTTCGTCTTCAGACAGCATAGCAGCCTTGCCAGTGGGGTTCAGGCCAGCGCCGCGGCGCTTTTCCATAACACCCATGTAGGCAGCGAAGATCATCAGGATAACCAGGCCAACGCCCTGCAGGGGAATCAGTTCCTGCCACAGTGCGTTAACATCGACGTTCAGTACAACGCCGGTACGGGCAACAGGGCCGCCCCAAGGCAGCAGGTTCATGATGGACATGGCAGCACCAATGATGCAGACCAGCACTACCGGTCTCATGTGCAGCTTCTTATAAATAGGAAGCATGGCAGGGATGGTGATCAGCAGGGTGGAAGCCAGAGCGCCGTCCAAGTGGGAGATAACAGCGATGCAGGCAGTGGCAATGGTAACCATTACGATGTTGTCACCGGCTTTTTTAACCAGCCAGTTTACCATCGGGTCGAACAGGCCCATATCGCCCATCATGGAGAAGTAAACAATGGAGAAAATGAACAGTACAGCAGTGGACCAAGTCTTGCCTACACCAGCAGTGATGAATTTAAAGATTTGATCCGGGGTGAAACCGGTAATCAGGGCTGCGATGACAGGAACAATAACGAACAGAGGCACAGGGTTCGATTTGCCGCGAATCAGGGCTGCCACGATGATGATTACCATCAGGAAACCAACAATACCAAGAAACATAGTAATCCTCCTTTTCTAGGAAAATGACCTAACCGGGATAACCAGTCCCGGTTAGGTCAAGGGTCAAAGCTATTAGAACTCAAAATCCTTAACCTGACGAACCACATCCATAATGGTGCCGTCCCGGCCTTCGATGATACCTACAACCCGGTCACCAAATTGTACCGGATCAGGTTCACCAACCATCTTGTACGCCATGTCGCGCAGTTCTTCGATGGTGTAGAAGGGCAGATCTACGTCCTTCATGCAGTCAATCAGATCCTGGCGGCGAGGGTTGATGGCAATACCATAGTCCGTAACAACTACGTCAACGGTTTCGCCCGGAGTGGTTACCGTGGTTACGTTGGTGCAGATGGCAGGAATACGGCCTTGCAGCAGGGGAGCAATTACGATGGTGCATTTTGCGCCGGCTGCGGTATCCGGGTGACCGCCCTGAGCACCGGTGATCACACCGTCAGAACCTACTACAACGTTGCAGTTGAAGTGGGTATCTACTTCCAGGGAAGCCAGGATAACGAAGTCCAGCTTGTTTACATAAGCACCTTTATTGAAAGGATCGGCATATTCGGAAGCCGTGATTTCAATGTGGTTGGGGTTGGTTTTGATATTTTCGATGGCATCCATATCGAAATCCTGGGTGTCAACGATTTTTTCCACCAGGCCTTCATCCAGCAGGTCGCACATGGGTTTGGAAATACCGCCCAGGCCTACGCTGATGTGGATGTTGTCTTTTCTCAGGTGGTCAGCCAGCAGTTTGGTGGAAGCAATGGAAGCGCCGCCAACGCCGGTCTGATAGGTGAAGCCGTCCTTGTAGTAAGGAGTGTGCACCAGGAATTCGGTGGTGTACTTGGCCATCAGAAGTTTTCTCATGTCGGTGGTAGGTTTGGCAGCACCGGTAGCAATCTTGTTGGGATCGCCGATGGCATCAACTACCAGGACATAGTCAACTTTGGTCATGGAAATGGAAGCGGGGATGTTGGGGAATGCTACCAGGGTATCCGTTACGGCTACCACTTTGTCAGCATAGTCAGCATCTACAGCAGCATAGCTCAGTACGCCGCAGTCGCTCTTGCCGCCGATGGCACGGCAGTTGCCGTATTCGTCGCAGGTAGGAGCGCCGATGAAGGCGATATCGATATGAGTTTCGCCGGATTCAATGGCTCTTACGCGGCCGCCGTGGCTGCGCATGATGGCCAGACCCTTCAGTTTGCCGTTGCTGATTGCTTGGCCGATTTTGCCGCGCACGCCGGAAGACTGAATGTTGGTGATGGTGCCATCTTCAATGTAGGGAACGATAGGATCATTGGCTTTGCCCAGGGAGCTGGCGCAAATGGTAATGTCCTTAATGCCCATATCATGAACGGCTTTCATAACCATGTTCACAACCATATCCCCTTCACGGAAATGATGGTGGAAGCCCAGGGTCATGCCGTCTTTAATGCCGCATTTCTTCAGAACTTCTTCAATGGAATTGACAACTTTGCTATAGCTGGGATCCATTACAGGAGCTACCGTATGGGTAGCGGTTTTGTACTCTACGCCTTGTTTGGCATAGGCACCCTGGAAGACTTCCTTACCGGTCAGATCCAGGATCTCCTGAGGAATATCTCTACCGACTTTATTAATCATCTTATAATTCCCCCTTATATACACCGGCAGCCTTGGCCAAAGCTAAGGTTCTCTTGGCGCCGTCATAGAAGGCGATATCCAGCATTTTGCCGTTGATGGTGAATACACCGATACCCATAGCCTTCTTGGTATCGATTTCACGAACTACTTGTTCCGCATAGCGGATTTCTTTTTCGCTGGGAGTAAAGATTTCGTGGGTCGGTACAATCTGACGAGGGTTGATGATGGATTTGCCATCAAAGCCCATGGTTTTGATCATTTGAACGTCTTTTTTGAAGCCTTCCATGTCGTCCAAATCGGTGTAAACCGTATCAAAGCACATACGGCCGGTAGCACGGGCAGCAATAACCATTTGCTGACGAGCGCCCATCAGTTCAACGCCGGTCTTGGAAATGGAGGTCTGCAGATCCTTGGTGTAGTCGCCGCCGCTAAGTGCAACGCCGAACAGACGATCGGAGGACTGGCAGATTTCCAGTACGTTCAGGATACCTTTGGTGGATTCGATAGCAGCCATAATCAGGGTGCTGCCGATAGGTCTGTGGAATTCTTTTTCCGCAGCCAGAATGGCTTCTTCCACGGTGTGGATGTCTTTAGCGGATTCGGTCTTGGCCAGACGAATGGCATCGCAGCCGCCGGCTACAGAAACCCGGACATCTTCTTTCCAGTGGGGAGTTTCCAGACCGTTGATCCGGACAACTCTTTCACAGCCATGATAATCGATTTCTTTCAAGGCATGGAACAGGGAATAACGGGCTGCGTCCTTTTGGTTTTCAGCAACGGCGTCTTCCAGGTCCAGCATGATGGAATCGGGTTTGTAAACATACGGGTCTTTAATCAGGCTCGGTTTTTGCGCATTCAAGAACATCATGGTTCTTCTCAGGCGCTTGAAGTTGGGATTCGTGTTAACTACTTCCATCTTATAAAACCTCCCAGGGATTCGGTGTATCAGGGTCCTCGTTAATAGAACGGTACACCGCTCCTTCAACGCGGGCTTTTAAAGTGCAGTCCAGAGCGCCCTTATCTACGACGGAAACTTTGGCGTTCTTCACGTCCAGTTTCGTCAGGGTTTCCAGAACAACAGCCTTAATCTGTCTACCATATTGGTGGATGACGCTGCTTTCAATATTGAGTTCGATACCATTGGAACCGGGTTCGACCGTTACTTGGGCATCAGAAGACTCAACAGTGCCAGCCATGGCTGCCTTCTTCAATTCCATTCAAATCACTCCTTCTAGAAATGTAGACAATGTACATATTGTTGCACTTTGATAGTAACATATGAAAAATTGGAAAACTAATATAAATAATGATATAATCTGCATAAGCGATTTCTTATCAGGGCCCGGAAAGGGCCTTATAATGCGGCTTCCCGGATTTCGAGAAATTGTCATAAATAACGAGCAAATAAAAAAAGTCCCCGACGGGATGAAAAAAGACAGAAAAAATAGGGAGCCAAGGAGGAACTATGAACTTAAAACACGCACAGTACATCATGGAGATTATCAAGGAGGGGAGCATCACCAATGCCTCCAAAACCATGCATGTATCCCAACCGGCACTGAGCCAGACCATCAAGGCCGTGGAAAAGTACCTGGGTGCACCCATATTCCTGCGCAACACCAACCCCATTGTGCTGACGGAAGCTGGGAAAAAATATATTGCAGCCGTAAAGAAAGTGATTACCATCAGCTCCAACCTGCTGCATGAGGTGGCAGATATCCAGTATGAAGGCTACGGGACCCTGCGCATCGGCATTCCCGTTCAGCGGGCCATGATGATGCTGCCTCAGGTGGTGCCCATTTTCCGGCAGCGCTATCCCCATATCAAGCTGGAAATTCAGGAGGCCGGCAGCAGCATTACGGAAAATGCCGTCCTCAACGGCGGCGTGGACCTGGCCATTACCACTACCACCCCCACCAACGACGAGCTCAGCTACGAACTGGTGGAAACGGAAGACGTGGTGCTGGTAGCCAACAAGCAGACCACCCTGGCCCAGCGCATCAAGCCGGGGACGCCCATCCACATCACCGAAGCCAAAAACGAGGAATTCGTTTCTATTACGGAAGGCCACAATGTGCGCCGGGTCCAGGACAACGTGTTCAGCACCTACGAAATCAAACCCAGCATCGTACTGGAAACCTCCAGCATCGAGGTGGGCAAGAGGCTGGTCAGCGCCATGGAAGTAATTTTCCTGTGCCCCGACGTTTATTTGGACGAATACTTCTTGTCAAAAGGCAACTGTGTATTATATCCTTTATTAGGCGTGGCCAACAAACGGTACTGCTATATCTGTATCCGCAAGGACGCCTATCTCAGCCCTTATGCCCGGGCTTTTGCAGAACTGATCCGGAATAACGGCAGAAAAAGGAAGGAATAAGTCACTATATGAAAGAATTTGTCATTTTGCACGGGGGACCGGCGGTAGAAGTGCCGGATATGCTGGCAGCCCGGGACGGCCGGGCCAGAGCCCAGCAAGTACTTCTTGCCAGATACCAGAAACCCCTGTTGTTTTTTACCCTGAACATTCCCGGTCCGGTAAAGACCTCCCCCCTGATTCATTTGGGCTTTCGGGAAGGCATCCGGCGGCTGGAGGCGGCTTTTCAGGAGGCGGGGATTCCCGTTCTCTATGAGAAGGTCATTGAGGCCAAAACCGGCTACGAAAAGTACTACGTGCTGGACGGAGAACCGGCGGCCATAAAGACCCTTGCCTGTCAGATTGAAAACCAGGACCGGCTGGGCCGCTTGTTTGATATGGACGTATTGGACCGGGACGGCCGGAAGCTGGAACGCCAGGAACTGGGCCTGCCCGGCCGGCTGTGCCTGGTATGCTCCCAGCCCGCCCAGGCCTGTGCCCGGAGCCGGAAGCACAGCGTTTCCACCCTCCAGCGGAACATCCACAGAATCCTGGAAAATTTCCTTTTGGATACGGTGGAGCAGAACCTGCGGGCAGGGCTCCAGGGGGAAGTGGACGCCACTCCCAAACCGGGGCTGGTGGATAAGGACAACCCCGGCGCCCACAAGGATATGGATTGGCACACCTTTGCCGCCAGCACCGATGCCATTGTACCTTTTTTGCAGGAAATGGCGGAAAAGGGCTGGCTGTGGGAAGGCAGCGGCGCAGACCTGTTCCTGTCCCTGCGGCCCATGGGTGCAGCGGCCGAAAAGGCTATGTTCCGGGCTACGGGCAACGTGAACACCCACAAGGGGATTATCTTCTCTCTGGGGCTTGTGACCTCCTTTACCCTGTGGCAGCTGGCCCAGACCGGCAAGGTTTCCAGTGAGGCGGTGCTCAAGGCCATTGGGGAAAATGTCACCCCCGTTTTGGAGCAGGATTTTGCCAAAATCGACCCCTACCATCCCCATACCCACGGGGAAGTGCTGTACGTGAAATATGGCCTTAAGGGCATCCGGGGCGAGGCCATGGAAGGCTTCCCGTCCCTGGCCAAGGTGGCCATGCCGGCCCTGAGACAGTTTGTCCAGGAAGGGCGGCCCCAAAACGAGGCCTACATCCAGACCCTGCTGCTGCTCCTGAGTCAGGTGGAGGATACCAATATCCTCAGCCGGTCGGACAGCGCTACCCTGAAGGAAGCCCAGCAGCAGGCTAAGCATATTTTGGACCGGGGCGGTGCCTTTACCCCGGAAGGGCTTCAGGCCGTGTGGGACCTGAACGAAGACTTTATCAAAAAGAACATCAGCCCCGGCGGCTGCGCAGACCTATTGATCCTGGCCATTTTCCTGGTCCGGATGGAAGCCGTTTTTGGCTGAGCGCAGATAAGGGTATAAAAAAGGGGGCTGTGAAATAATTACTTACCTCCAAAAGAAAAAACGACTTGCGAGCTCAAAAGAGTCCGCAAGCCGTTTTTTGTTCGTTATGGTCGTATTCAAGCCTCAAAACGTCCTCAGTCAGTCCTGCGGACTGACAGCCCCTCCACGCTTGGATGGGCCGGTCTTAGGCCCATACTGGTCATGTGTTAAATGGGTTTTGAGATGAAATCACGGTATGTAAATATTAGCACTACTATTCTCTGTCACTTGACCAGTAGAGGTATGGAACGCTTCCTGCAAGCGTGTAGGAAGTGTCGCCGCAGGCGACGATAGAAGTTTCATTATTTCACAGCCTCTTTTATTTTGGCGCAGCTTACTTGTCGGCAGCCAGAATGTTGTCGACGATTTCGTCCAGTGCTGTCCGGCTTTCCGGGCTGATATTGTCCAGGGGAGAGCCGTTGTCTTCGGCAGCCACCACCATAGGGTCGATGGGAATCTGACCCAGGAAAGGCAGGCCTTTTTCGGCAGCCAGGTCCTTGCCGCCGCCAGATTTGAAAATATCCACTTTCTGGTGGCAGTGGGGGCAGATAAAGCCGCTCATATTTTCAATAATGCCCCGTACCGGGATGTGGGCCAGTTCACAGAAGCTCAGGGATTTGCGCACGTCGGCCAGCGCCACCTTTTGGGGGGTGGTCACGATGACGGCCTGGGCGTCGGTGATGGTTTGGATTACGGTTAAAGGTTCATCGCCGGTGCCGGGAGGGCAGTCGATGATCAGGTAATCCAAAGGATCCCAGCGGGTATCGGACATGAATTGGCGGATGGCGCCAATTTTCATGGGTCCTCTCCAGATCAGGGCATCGTCGGAATTGGCCAAAAAGCCCTGGGCGGACAGGAATTCCAGATTATCGTTGTAATGGAAGGGCAGGAGCTGGTCTCCCAGTACCTGTACCCGGGCCTTGTCAAAGCCCAGCATGGTGGCAATACTGGGGCCGTGGAGATCCACGTCCATAAGTCCTACCTTATATCCCCGTTCTGCCAGAATCAGGGCCAGATCCACGGACACGGTGCTTTTGCCCACACCGCCTTTGCCGCTCATGACAACCAGTTTATGTTTTACCTGCGCAAGAAAATCTGCAATGGCAATATCCTGTTCGTTGACCTTCGGTTTAGAAGCACAACCGGAGCAGGCGGAACCGGATTTGCTGCAGCCGCTGCATTCACTCATGGGAAAACCTCCTTATAGGGTTGAAATTTAAAAATTAGTGGTTTATAGCTCATTATAAGGAAAAAAAGGACTGAATGCAAATAAGTTACACTTTCTTCCTTACTTGCCCAGAGAAAAGTGTGTATAATACAAGCATAGCAAATGAAAGGGTGATCTTAGATGCAATATGGATGGAAACGGGCGGCTGCCATTGCCCTGGTGCTGGCAGTCTGCGCTGGTCCTGCCTATGCGGCAGAACACAATAAATTGGCGGACGGGGAACTGTTTGTTTCCGAAGAAATGAATGCCACGGGAAAAGTACTGTACCAAACCACGGCGGACGTTTCCAAATGGGACCATGACAGCGAAAAAGCCATTCCCGGCTTTGTGGCCACGGCTTTTGATACGGACGTAATCAGCCAGATCAATTCCGACGAACTGCCGGGGGTGAAAAAAATCTCCAGCGCTGAAGAACAGATCAAGGCTGCCCAGCAAAAATACAGCGGCAAGGGCTACGAACATTCCCTGGTGCTGTACGCTTCCATGGCCACCCAGGGCCAGAACGGCCAGCTGACCATTTCCAAGGTGGAACGGTTTGGCCGGCTTATCAATGTAACCGTAGCAGTGAACGATCCTACCGGTGCCCAAACTGCCGGGGAAGCCATTACCCAGGACAGTGTAGTAGCCATTCCTCTGAAGAAGCTGCCCCAGTTCGGCAATCTGCGAATCCGCTTTGTGGACGCTACGGGTCATGGACTGGCCGATATGGATGCGGCACTCCAGCGCTAAGGTGTTTCAGGGTTAACAGTTATCTGAACGATTTAAGAAAATTTACCGTTATTGTTGACGAATTGTGTAACTGGCGGTAAAATTGAACCATTCCATAACAAAAGGCGGTGTCACCATGATCAGCTCCCGAATGCTTTCTCAACATGCATATGGGTTTACCTACGGCCAGAGCTATTATTTTAGCTTTGGTTACTTTGGTTGCCCAAAAATGCATGCAGGAACCTTCGTAAAGCGAGCGCAGCGGCTGGCTGAATAAGCCGCCGGGTCAGGACGGACCGTAGAAGCAGACTCCTTGCGAGTCTGCTTTTTTTGTTGCTATGGAAAGCGCGCAAAATAACGAAAAGGGCAGGAGGGCAGGAAAGCAGGAGAATTATACGAAGTACAGCAGGAAGGTTTTGCGGGACGGCAGGACAGAAGCAAAGCAGTAAGGCAGTACCGCAGGTTTGTGCAGAAAAGAAAAGCAGGAAATGTAGGAAAGTAAAGTAGAAAAGTAATGTAGGAAAGCAGTACAGAAGACGCAAAAAGCAGCGCAGGCAGGGCAGAGGGGCCCGCCTGCAAGGCAGCAAAGGGGGCTAGGCAGCGGCCCGCCCCAAACCGTGTAGGAAAGCAGCAAAGGAGGATTCATTATGATTATCGTTATGAAAGCAGGAGCACCTCGGGAAGCCATTGGAGAATTGAAGGAAAGTTTGGAGAAACAGGGCTTCACCATCCACGAAAGTATAGGGGTCAGCCAGGAGGTTATGGGCATTGTAGGGGATACCAGCGTGCTGGATCCAGAGCAGTTCCTGGTGCACCCTTGGGTGGAAAAGGCTATGCGGGTGCAGGAGCCCTTCAAACGGGCCAACCGGCTGTTCCATCCGGAGGATTCTGTCATTGATGTGTCCGGGGTTCCGGTGGGCGGCAAAAAGCTGGCGGTGATTGCCGGTCCCTGCTCTGTAGAAGGCAAGGAACAGATGGAAACCATTGCGGCTTCCGTGAAAAAAAGCGGGGCAGTGATGCTCCGGGGCGGTGCTTTTAAGCCCCGTACTTCTCCGTACTCCTTCCAGGGCCTGGCGGAAAAGGGCCTGGAACTGATCCGGGCCGCTGGGGACAGCCAGCACCTGCCCATTGTGACGGAAATCATGTCCGCCGACAAGATTCCGGAATTCGTGGACCAGGTGGACCTGATTCAGGTAGGTGCCCGGAATATGCAGAATTTCACCCTGTTAAAGGAGCTGGGCAAGCTCAATAAGCCCATTCTTTTGAAGCGGGGGCTGGCCGCCACCATTGAGGAATGGCTCATGTCCGCCGAATACATTATGTCCGAAGGCAACGAGAACGTGATTTTGTGTGAACGGGGTATCCGGACCTTTGAAACCTACACCCGGAATACCCTGGATCTCAGTTCCGTGCTGGCGGTGAAAAAGCTCAGCCATCTGCCGGTGATTGTAGACCCCAGCCATGCGACCGGGAAAGCCTGGATGGTGCCCCAGCTGGCCAAAGCAGCCATTGCTGCTGGTGCCGACGGACTGATTATTGAAGTCCATAACGATCCCAAGCACGCCTGGTGCGATGGGGCCCAAAGCCTGACCCCGGACACCTTTGCCCAGCTGATGGACGACCTAAGGGTACTGGCCCCGGTGCTGGGCCGGGAACTGTAGACGAAATTCCTTGAGAATCCAGCTGGAGCCGCAAAAAGGTACAAAATAAGAAAAATTTCTAAAACCATCTTGCACAATTGGTTCCAGCCCGCTACCATGGTAGAGTAAGGCCCAAAGGGCAACCCCGCTGCAAATTTGGCGGCTGGAGCCTGGGGCCTGGCTGACGCAAATTTGATGCCCCGCCTAGGCGGGTCTATAGGAGAGGAATTTCATGAAAAATCTACAGGAAACCGTATTTGCCATTGTGGGCCTGGGGCTGATTGGCGGCTCTTACGCCAAAGCCCTGCGGGGCCAAAAGGTCCAAAAAATCTTAGGGCTGGATACCAATCCCATTGTGACCCTGATGGCCAAGGACGAAGGCTATATTACGGATAATATCGACGAATGCCCGGAACGGCTCAAGGAAGCGGACGTGATTGTCTGCGCCATGTACCCAGGGGCCTTCGTTCCCTTTGTCAAAGAGCATGTAAAGGATTTTAAACCGGACGTGCTGCTCACCGACGTCATGGGTATCAAGGGGGACCTCCCCGACCAGGTAGACGCACTGCTGGGGCCGGACATGGACTTTGTGCCCACCCATCCCATGGCAGGCCGGGAAGGGAAGGGCTACAGCCAAAGCACCTCCCTGATTTTCCCGGGGTCCAACTTCATCATCATCAAACGGGACAACAACCGGCCCGAGCACGTCAAATGGCTGACGGACATGGCCTATGAGCTGGGCTGCGGCCGGGTGGTGGAGCTCACCGGCCCGGAACACGACAGCATCATTGCCTACACCAGCGACCTGCCCCATATTATGGCGGTTTCCCTGGTGAACAGCGATTCCATGCAGGAAGATACCAAGCAGTTTGTGGCCGGTTCCTTCCGGGATGCTACCCGGGTGGCAGATATCAACGCCAGCCTGTGGAGCGACCTATTCCTGCTGAACCGGGACAAGGTGGTAGTGGAAATCAACCGGCTGGAGGAGCAACTGGAACATTGGAAGACGGCCCTTCAGGTCGGCGATAAAGACGAACTGGAACTGATGATGAACCGGGCCAAGAAAAGAAGAAGGGATATGTTCTATGGAAAGAATCAGCGTTAGCCTGGGTAAGGACAGCTACGATATCGAAATAGAACCCGGTTCCTTTGCCCATTTTGGCTGGCGGATTCGGCAGCTGTCCCAGGCGGACAAGGCAGCCATCATCACCGATTCCCACGTGGATCCCCTGTACGGGGCTCAGCTGGAACAGGCGCTGACGGAACAGGGCTTTGCAGTCCGCCGGCTGGTGATGCCCGCCGGAGAAGACCACAAGAACCTGGAAACCTACGGCCAGCTGCTCCGGGACTGCGCCGCTTTTGGCCTGGACCGGAAGGACCTGGTTATCACCCTGGGCGGGGGCGTGCCCGGAGATTTGGGGGGCTTTGTAGCCGCCAGTTTCCTTAGGGGCATTCCCTTTATCCAGATTCCCACCACCCTGCTGTCCCAAATTGACAGCTCCGTAGGGGGCAAGGTGGCGGTGGACCTGCCGGAAGGCAAAAATTTGGCCGGTGCCTTCTACCAGCCCAAGGCCGTGCTCATTGACCCGGAGCTTTTGGGCACCCTGCCCGTCCGATTCCTTCACGACGGCCTGGCGGAGGTTATCAAATGCGCCGCTATCAGGGACGCGAACCTGTTTGCCCAGCTGGAAACCTGGCAGGGGGACGCAGAAATTCTTTCCCACGTAACGGAAATCATTTCCGCCTGCATCCGCCTGAAAATCCAGGTGGTGGAGCAGGACGAACGGGACGAAGGTGCCCGGATGGTGCTCAATTTTGGCCATACCATGGGCCATGCAGTGGAACGGAAGTACCACTACGAGAAATATACCCACGGAGAAGGGGTGGCCCTGGGCATGGTTCGGATTACCCAAAACTCCGAGCGGCTGGGACTGACAGAACCGGGCACGGCCCGGCGGCTGGAAACCCTGCTGCAAAAGGTGCCCCTTGCTACCAGGGATTCCATTTCCCTGGAGGACATCCTGACCGGGGTGACCATGGACAAAAAGAAACGGGGCAATATCCTTACCTTGGTGCTGGTGCCCAAAATCGGCACCTCACTGCTCAAAAAAGTGGAACTGGGCCAACTGGCCAATTATTTTAGAGGTGAAGCATGACAACATTACGGATTACCCCCCAAAGTCTTACCGGTACCCTCCGGATTCCTTCTTCCAAAAGCATGGGCCATCGGGCCCTGATTTGCGCTGCCCTGGCCGGCGGCCGCAGCCAGGTGGAAGAAATCAGCCTGTCCCGGGATATTCTGGCCACCTGTGACTGTCTGCGGCAGCTGGGAGCCGCCATTAGCCAGCGGGAGCAGACGGACGGCAGGACGGCCTTTACCGTGGACGGGGGCCGGCCCCGGCAGGCGGGAAAGGTGTTGGACTGCGGGGAATCCGGCTCCACCCTGCGCTTTCTCATTCCCTTGGCCGCCCTGTGTGACCAGCCCTTTACTTTTATCGGTTCCGGGAAACTGGGGGACCGTCCGTTAACCCCTTACGAGGACATTTTCCAAAAACAGGGGCTGCGCTTTGAGAAGGGGGAGGGGAGCAATTTTCCCCTGACCGTTCAGGGGCCGCTAAAGCCCGGAGAGTACACCCTGCCGGGCTCTGTCAGCAGCCAGTTCATTTCGGGCCTCCTATTTGCCCTGCCCCTGCTGCCTGGACCCTCCCGGCTGACCATTACCGACAAGCTGGAATCCCAGAGCTACATTGCCCTGACCCTGTCCGCCCTGCAAAAGTACGGCATTGTGGTCCGGCACAAGGACTACCGGGAATACGAAATTCCCGGCAGCCAGCACTACCAGCCTCAGGAAGGGGCGGTGGAAGGGGACTATTCCCAGGCAGCCTTCTGGCTCACTGCTGGAATGCTGGGCAGAACCATTTCCGTTGCAGGTATGGACCCGGACTCCCTTCAGGGGGACAAGGCCATTATCCCCATTCTCCAGCGGATGGGGGGCCAGGTAACCTTTGAAAACGGAGTTCTGGTCAGCCGGCCTTCCGTCAGCCAGGGAACTGTCATTGATGCGGC
This sequence comes from Acidaminococcus sp. AM05-11, assembly GCF_003472805.1. Lineage (NCBI taxonomy): Bacteria > Bacillati > Bacillota > Negativicutes > Acidaminococcales > Acidaminococcaceae > Acidaminococcus > Acidaminococcus sp. AM05-11. Next base: position 177,940 of record NZ_QRMX01000003.1, read on the forward strand.
GGACTGCCCGGACATTGTGCCCATTCTTTCTGTGGCCGCAGCCCTGAGTCAGGGCCACACGGACATCATTCATGCTGAACGGCTGCGAATCAAGGAATGTGACCGGCTGGAGGCCATGGCCACGGAACTCACCAAACTGGGCGCCCGGATTACCCAGCGGCCCGACGGCCTGTCCATTGACGGGGTGGAAGCCCTGACTGGCGGCACGGTGGACTGCTGGAACGACCACCGGATTGCCATGAGCCTGGCCATTGCCTCTATTCAATGCCAGGGGCCGGTTACCCTGGTGGGAGCAGAATGCGTAAAGAAATCGTATCCCGACTTTTGGCGGGATTTTCAAAAATTAGGAGGACAGTATGAGCAGTGTAATGGGTGAGCGGATTAAACTGACGATTTTCGGGGAATCCCACGGACCGTCCATCGGCGTGGTCATTGACGGCCTGCCCGCCGGCCTGAAGCTGGATTGGGACCTGATTGAACGGGAAATGAAGCGCCGGGCTCCCGGCCAGAATCCCCTGGCTACCCACCGGAAGGAAAGCGATGCCGTCAGCGTGGAAAGCGGCCTGTTTGAAGGTCGGACCACGGGCATGGCCCTGTGCGCCCGGATCCCCAACAGCAACCAGCATTCCAAGGATTACAGCCTGCTGAAGGAAGTCATGCGGCCGGGCCACGGGGACTTTCCCGGCTATGTGAAATTTCACGGTTGCAACGACTACCGGGGCGGCGGCAGTTTCTCCGGCCGTCTGACGGCTCCCCTGGTGTTTGCCGGCGCTGTGGCGAAGCAGCTGCTGGCCCAAATCGGCGTTACGGTTGGCGCCCACATTGCCAGCCTGGCAGGAATCACCGACCGGCCCTTTTCCCCGCTGGGAGAAACCCCGGAAACCCTGACGCACCTGGGCGACAATTACCTGGCTCTCCTGGACGAAAGCAAGCGGGAACCCATGGAACAGGCCATTGCCGCTGCCCGGGCGGACAAGGATTCCGTAGGGGGCACCATTGCCTGCATGGCTGTGGGCGTACCGGTGGGCTGGGGCGAACCCTATTTTGACTCCGTGGAAAGCCGGCTGTCCCATGCCCTGTTCTCCATTCCCGCCATCAAAGGTGTGGCCTTTGGGGACGGCTTTGCCCTGGCAGGTATGCGGGGCAGCGAGGCCAACGACCCCATGGTGCTGGAAGGCGGGGAAGTCCGCTGCCTGACCAACCACAACGGGGGCGTATTGGGCGGCATTTCCAACGGCATGCCCATTTCCTTCCAGGTGGTGGTAAAACCCACCCCCTCCATCAGCAAGCCACAGCAGACCGTGAACGTGGTGCGCCAGGAAGAAACCACCCTGGAGGTTCACGGCCGTCACGATCCCTGTATCGTTCCCCGGGCCCTGCCGGTGGTGGAAGCCGTTACCGCCTGGACTCTGCTGGACCTGTACTATCTATCCCAAAGGGGCTGATATTATGGCAACAAAAGCAATTCCCGTAGGCTACCAGGGGGTTCCTGGTGCCTACAGTCATATGGCCCTGCTCCAGTATTTCCAGGGCCAGGAGGTTCAGGCAGAAAACTTCATGCTGTTTGAAGACGTGGTTCAGGCCGTGGCAGAGGGCAAAGTACGCTACGGCGTGCTGCCCATTGAAAACTCCTCCACCGGCGGCATTACCGACGTGTACGACCTGGCCCGGCGCTACAGCATTTTCATTGTGGGAGAAAAAATCCTGAAGATTGAACACTGCCTGCTGGCCTATCCGGGTACCTGCCTGGAAAATATTACGGAAGTCTATTCCCATCCCCAGGGCTTCTCCCAGTGCAGCCTGTTTTTTAAGGAGCACCCGGTCATGCGCCAGTTCAACTATTTCAATACGGCTAAGGCCGCAGAACTGGTGGCGGAAAAGAAGGACCCCCACATGGCAGCCGTGGCCGGCGTTCAGGCGGCGGACCAGTACGGGCTGGAAATCCTGGCCCGGGGAATCAACACCAACAAAAGCAATTACACCCGCTTCATTATCATCAGCAGAGAGCAGGAACTGGTGCCTGAGGCGGACAAGATTACGCTGATTGTCAGCTTGAAGCACCAACCCGGTTCCCTGTACCGGCTGCTGGCCCATTTCGCCCAGCAGAATATCAACATGACCAACATCGAGTCCCGGCCGTATCCCGGCCGGCCTTGGGAATACTATTTCCATATGGACATTACCGGCCATCTGACGGATCCGGCGGTCCAGGAAGCCCTGCAGCAGCTGCCGGAGGATACCACGGAATGCAAGATTCTGGGGAACTACCCGGCGGACCATGGAAAGGAAGCGTGACTATGAAATTGGGATTATTGGGACGGGTTTTGGGGCACAGCCTCAGCCCGGAAATTCATACAAAAATTTTCCAGGCACTGGGAATTTCCGGTACCTATGACCTGGTGGAGCTGGAACCGGAACAGGTGGGGCCTTTTCTTACCCAAGAGACTCCGGCCTACAACGGCTGCAATGTGACCATTCCCTACAAGGAAAGGGTGCTGCCGTATCTTACAGAAATCAGCCCGGAGGCGGAAAAGATTGGAGCCTCCAATACCCTTTTCTTTACAGATGGGGGAGTAAAAGGCTATAATACAGATTATCACGGGTTTGACCAGATGCTTCAGGCCTACCACATTCCCCTTGCCGGGAAAAACGTTACGGTACTGGGCAACGGCGGTGCGGCCAAGGCCGTGCTGCAGGTGGTGGCGGACCGGAAAGCGGCCCAAATCACCATTTTGGTCCGCAGCCGGGAAAAAGCCCAAAACAGCCTGTCCCGTTTCCTGGCGGCCCAGCCGGAAACCCAGCTGAAGCTGTACACGGAACTGGAAGACCTGCCCGGGGGCGACGTGATCATCAACACCACCCCCATTGGCATGTACCCCAAAACCGGGGTCAGCCCGGTGCCCGCGTCCTTTGTAGGAAAGTTCGGGGCCGCCGTGGATATTATCTACAATCCGGCCGTGACCCAATTTCTGGCCGATGCAGCCGCCGCAGGGGCCAAAACCTGCAACGGACTCCACATGCTGGTGGGCCAGGCCGTGGCTGCGGAAGAAATTTGGCTGCAAAAAAAATTACCGGCAGAATTGGTGCCGCAAATCGTAAAACAGCTGGAGGAAAATTTTAAATGAGTAATATTGTCCTGATTGGCATGCCGGGCGCCGGCAAAACCACCATTGGACGGAAACTGCACAAACTTCTGGACCGCCCGGTCCTGGATTCCGACGACCAGGTGATCAAGGAAACCGGCCGCAGCGTGAAAGACCTGTTCCAGGAAGGGGAGGACGTATTCCGGGCGGCGGAAACGGCGGCCATCAAGACCCTGTCAGAAATGGACGGCATCATCATCTCCTGCGGCGGCGGAGTGGTCAAGCGGCCGGAAAACATTGCGTATTTGCAGCAAAACGGCAAGATTTTTTTCCTGAACCGGGATCTGGAAGCCATTGCCGGTTCGGTGGACAAGACTTCCCGGCCCCTGCTCAATTCCGCAGAGGACCGGCTGACGCAGCTGTATCGGGAACGTATGCCCCTGTATCTCAAATACAGTGACTACGCCATTCCTGTAAATGAAGATTTTGACCAAACGGCCGCCCAGATTGTGCGGCTGATCAAGGAGCTGGGATTATGAAAATATTGGTGCTAAACGGACCCAATATCAACCTGTTGGGCATTCGGGAAAAGGAAATGTACGGCCATGACGATTACGTGGCCCTGTGTCAGTACATCCAAAGCACGGCCCATGAACTGGGCATTACCGTGGATGTGCAGCAGACCAACAGCGAAGGGGAAATGGTGACCCTGATCCAGGAAGCCCTGGATGTGTACGACGGACTGGTCATCAACCCCAGCGCCTACGCCTGCTACAGCGTAGCTATCCTGGATGCGTTAAAGGGCGTGGGACTGCCTTCGGTGGAGGTTCACCTGACCAATGTGTATAAACGGGAAACCTACCGGCAGCATCTGGTAACCGCCGCCGGCAGTGTAGGCACTATCTGCGGTCTGGGCTTCCAGGGCTACGGCCTTGCCCTGCGCTACCTGGTGGACTATATTGCCGCCCGTTAAGCGCCAGTGAAAAACGCATACAAAAGGAAATGAAATGGCCCCTGGCATGTTGCCGGGGGCTTGTTTTGTGCAGGGAGGGGCTGCCTTGCAGTTTCTTGACTGCACCACCTAAGAGCTGATTTAACATAATGCTTCCATTTTTTATACCAACTTTACTAAAAGTTCTTACCTTCTTACCTTTCAAAATCATAAGGTAAGAACTGGAAACCCGCATCAGTCCTTGCTCTGCGCTATTTTTCTTACCTTCTTACCTATTTTTATACAGCCCCATATATATATATATATTAATTAACGATAGACGGGTATTTTATTTTTTTTATTTTTCTCTTTATATATCTATATGTAGGTAAGAAAGGTAAGAAGGTAAGAACAGGAGCCGCAAACCCAGTGTCTATGCGGGTTCTGAGATTTCAAATTTTCTTACCTGGTTCTTACCTTTTTTTGCAAGGTAAGAACTTTTTAGGAGGGCTGTGGGGTCAGCAGGCTATAGGCGATGGCCTGGCACGCTGGACACCAGGAAAACGGACATAAAAAAGGGGGGTGAAAAATGGCTTGTGAACTAGTTTGAGTTCGCAAGCCATTTTTTGTTCGTTATAGCCGTATCTAATAAACTTCCTCAGTCAGTCCTGCGGACTGACAGCCCCTCCACGCTTGGATGGGCCGGCCTTAGGCCCATACTGGTCGTGTGCTGAACGAGTATTGAAATGAAATCTCGGTATGTAAATATTAGCACTACGCTTCTCTGTCACTTGACCAGTAGAGGTCTAGAACGCTTCCTGCAAGCGTTGCGTTCGCGTCCAAACATCGCCATAAGTTATCCAAAAGATGTTTGGAATACGCGAGCCATGTGATAGCGGCCTGCAAAGCAAGTCCGTAGGACGCAGCTGAGCAGCTAGCCGCGAACCACTGTAGGAAGTGTCGCCGTAGGCGACGATAGAAGTTTTATTTTTTCACAGCCCCTGTTTTTTATGCTGTCAGCTATTGGCCGTTTCCTGCTTAGGCAGCTTTTCCACGTAAATGCTGGTGCTGGGGAAGGCGGCGGAGGTGCCGGTTTCGTCCATGAGTTTCATGAGTTCCAGGTTCAGTCGTTCCTGGACTTTCATGAAGTCGTTGTAGCTGGTCAGGCGGCTGTAGCAGATGATGGTGATGTTCAAACTGCTGGCGGCCATTTCGGAAAAGACTACGGTCATATCGTCCTGGAAAATATCCGGGTCGTTTTTCAGGTAGTTGGTGATTTTTTCCACCAGGGCCTGCATTTGTTCCACAGTGCTGTCGTAGGTAACGCCCAGGGTCATGTTGATTCTTCTGCGGTCCCGGTTGGTGAAGTTCTGGATGGGGGTGTTGATGATCAGGGAATTGGGGATGTACACCAGGGCTTTGCCGAAGGTCCGGACGTTGGTGCTGCGGAAGGAAATGGATTCCACAATGCCTTCCACGTCATTGCAGATGATCCAGTCCCCAATGTGGAAGGGCTGGTCCATGAGAATTACCAGGCAGGCGAAAAAGTTGGCCAGGGAATCCTTGGCGGCCAGGGAAACGGCCAAGCCGCCGATGGACAGGCCGGCGATGAAACCGCTGATGTTGAAGCCCCAGGTGCTCAGCACGCTGGCTACCAGGAAGAAGATAATCAGCAGGTGGAAGAAGGAGGACAGGATGCCGCTAATGGCGGGGTCCACCTTCCGGCCTTTTTTGCTGATGAAGTAGTTGAAGAAAAAGTTGGTGCTGCGGCTCAGGTTGTAGACCACCCAGTAGAAGACGGTAATCATTACTGAGGAGAGCAGGTTCCGGGCAATGGAGGTGGAGGCCAAGGCACCCCAGGGGGAAGCCGCCAGGGCGGTATAAAGGCCAAAGGCCAGAATGGCCAGCCGGCCGGGCCGGTACACGGCGGAAGCAATGCTGGCATCGGCGTCCACCGGCAGTTTGTCCAGGATAAAGCGGATGAGCTTTTCACTGACAATCCGGAAACCAATATAGAAAAAAGCCGTAAAAGCCAGGGCGATGCAGCAGGGCACCCAGGCCATAATATCATCGTATAAGATCATAGGGACCTCCTTTGGGGCAGGGGATGTAGCACAAAGTATAGTCTGATTGTACCATTGGAAGCCGTCCCAGTGCAAGAAAACAGGACGGAGGCAGGCTTGGTATGGTATAATCGGAGGCAGTGAAAACTTGTTGAACAAAACTGGAGGAATCCCCATGTCGTTACGTACAGACGCAGAAAAAATCATGCAGAGCGCCATTACCGCATCCCTGCCCGATACCGCAGTGGAAAAGGCCCTGCAGCATAAGGAATTTGGCAAAGGAAAAATTGTGCTGGTGGCCATTGGCAAGGCTGCCTGGCAAATGGCCAAAACGGCCAACTATATTTTAGAAGGCAAAATTTCCCAGGGCATTGTCATTACCAAATACGGCCACTCCAAGGGCGAGCTGCCGCCTTTGGAAATCTGGGAAGCCGGTCACCCGGTGCTGGACGAAAATTCCCTGAAGGCGACGGAGCGGGCCATTGACCTGGTGTCCGGCCTGACTGCGGAAGATACGGTACTGTTTCTCATCAGCGGCGGGGGTTCCGCCCTGTTTGAAAAGCCTTTGATTCCCTTAAAGGAACTCCAGGCCATTACCTCGGACCTATTGGCCAGCGGGGCGGACATTGTGTCCATGAACACCGTCCGCAAGCGCCTCAGTGCCGTCAAGGGCGGGAAGTTTGCCCAGCTGTGCGCACCGGCCAAGGTGTACGCCATTGTGCTCTCCGACATTATCGGGGATCCTCTGGATATGATTGCGTCCGGTCCGGCTTATCCCGATACCAGCACCAGTGAGCAGGCCCTGGAGGTCATCCGGAAATACAAGATTATGGTGTCCCCAGAAGCAGCCGCTGCCCTCCAGCAGGAAACGCCTAAAGCGCTGGATAACGTGGAAACCATCATTACCGGCAGCGTTACGGAACTGGCTGCAGCCGGCAAAGCGGCGGCAGAAGCCCTGGGCTACGAAACCCTGGTGCTGACCACCAGCCTGGCCTGTCAGGCCAAAGAAGCCGGCAGTTTCCTGGGGGCCATTGCCCGGGAGTACGCCGGCAAGGGCAAAAAACTGGCCTTTATGGCCGGTGGGGAAACGGTGGTGCATCTCCACGGCCGGGGCAAGGGCGGCCGGAACCAGGAATTGGCCCTGTCCGCCGGAGAAGGCATCAGCGGCCTTACAAACGCAGCAGTATTTTCCTTTGGCAGCGATGGCACCGACGGTCCCACGGACGCAGCTGGGGGCTACGCCGACGGCAGTACCAAAACGAAGCTTCTGGAGCAGGGGATTACCATTCCTGGGGTCCTGGAGCAGAATGACGCCTACCATGCCCTGGAAAAGACGGGCGGTCTTCTGATTACGGGGGCCACGGGCACCAATGTGAATGACTTGGCAGTCCTGCTGCTTGACGAAAAACTCTGATGTATAATTAAAATTAATGAAAGGACCCAGTTTGGGGCAGTTTGACTGTCCATCACTGGGTCCTTTTTGTCAACTTGGGCGAAGCAGGGGCTTATTTCTTTTTCACTTCGTCCAGGTATTGGCCGATGATTTTTACGGCGCAGTACTCTCCGCACATGGAGCAGTATTCTTCGGAATCCTTATTCTTGGCTTTCCGGAAGGCTTTGGCCTTCACCGGGTCAATGGCCAGACGGATCTGTTCGTCCCAGTCCAGCACCTTCCGGGCCTTGGCCATGGCCAGGTCCTGGGCTACGGCAGAGGGCAGGCCCTTGGCTACGTCTGCGGCATGGCCGGCAATCCGGGCGGCAATGACCCCTTCCCGGACGTCATTGATATCCGGCAGGCCCAGGTGTTCTGCCGGGGTGACGTAGCACAGGAAATCGGCACCGCTGACGGCGGCCAGGGTGCCCCCAATGGCGGAGGTAATATGGTCGTAGCCTGGGGCAATGTCCGTTACCAGTGGACCAAGCACGTAGAAGGGTGCTCCGTGGCACAGGCGCTTTTCCAGCTGCATATTGGTGGCAATCTGGTTAAAGGGAACGTGGCCCGGGCCTTCTACCATGACCTGGACGCCCTTGTCCCAGGCCCGCTGGGTCAGGCCGCCCAGGTTCAGCAGTTCCTGAATCTGGGACCGGTCGGTGGCGTCCGCCAGGCAGCCCGGCCGCAGGCCGTCGCCCAAGCTGATGGTCACATCGTAGCGGGCGCAGATGTCCAGGATTTCGTCGTAGTATTCGTAGAAGGGGTTCTCCTTGCCGTTGTGGAGCATCCACCCGGAAATAAAGGAGCCGCCCCGGCTGACAATGTCCATGACCCGGCCTTCGGCAATCAGGGTATCCAGCACCTGGCGGGTAATGCCGCAGTGCATGGTCATAAAGTCCGCCCCGTCCTTGGCCTGCTTTTCCACCACGTCAAAGATATCGTCCTTGGTCATGTTAATGACCTGGCCGTGGGTGGTAATGGCGTGGACCGTGGCCTGGTAAATGGGCACAGTGCCCACCATTACCGTGGAATGCTCCAGAATGGCCCGGCGGGAGGCGTCAATGTTGTCCCCAGTGGACAAATCCATGACCGCATCGGCGCCGGCGTCGATGGCGGCTTTCAGCTTGTCCAGTTCCGGTGCCGGATCCGGGTAGGCGGAAGAGGTTCCGATATTTGCGTTAACCTTGGTGGACAGCCCTTCGCCCACGCCCCGGGCCACCAGGCCCCGGTGGTTGATATTGGCCGGAATGGCGATGGTGCCCTTGGCTACCCGGTCCCGGATAAGGCTGGCCTCCAGCCCTTCCTGCTGGGCTACGGCCTGCATCTGTTCGGTGATGATTCCCTGTAATGCTGCTTGTCTCTGCGTCTTCATGACGACTCCTCCTTGGATAAAAAAGGGCCGCTTCCCTTTGCGGAAAGCGGCCGAAAAAACGGAGTCTACCACTTTCCTTCGGCGGTACTAACCGCATCAGGTTCAAAGGGTCGACCGTTTTGGTCTCTCAGCGAATGCGCCCCTAGTGATGGAGCTAGTTTAACAAAAAAATGAAAAGAATGCAACAAAAATTTTGGAGTGTTAAATTATTCAATAGGTGACAGTATTCAGTAAATTGTATGCAAAATAGGAAAAATTTATTTGTGCTTCTGGAGAATTTGCGTTATACTATTTACGACTAGGGGGACTATGGAAGTCTTACTATCGTAGTCATTATCTCTTAGAAAGAGGGGCTTATAACAATGAAAAAAATGAAGACAATGGATGGTAACACCGCTGCCGCGTATACTTCTTACGCTTTTAGTGATGTTGCAGCGATCTACCCCATTACTCCTTCTTCTCCGATGGCAGAAGTGAGTGATGAATGGGCTTCCCATGGGAAAACGAACATGTTCGGACGCCCGGTAGAAATCATGGAAATGCAATCTGAAGCTGGTGCTGCTGGTGCTGTGCACGGTTCTCTGGCTGCAGGTGCTTTGACCACGACCTATACCGCTTCCCAAGGTTTGCTGTTGATGATCCCCAACATGTACAAAATTGCCGGCGAATTGCTGCCCGCTGTATTCCAGGTAGCTGCCAGAGCTCTGGCCACCAGCTCTTTGAACATTTTCGGCGATCACAGTGACGTTATGGCTTGCCGTCAAACGGGCTTTGCCCTGCTGGCTGAAAGCAGCGTACAAGAAGTTATGGACATGTCTGCTGTTGCTCACCTGTCCGCCATCAAAGGCCATGTACCTTTCCTGAACTTCTTTGACGGTTTCCGTACCTCTCACGAAATCCAAAAGATTGAACTGCTGGACTACGAAGATCTGAAGAAACTGGTTGACTACGATGAACTGAAGAAATTCCGTGACCATGCTCTGAACCCGGACAACCCTGTTATCCGCGGCACTGCACAAAATCCGGATATCTACTTCCAGACTCGTGAAGCTGTAAACCAATATTACGAAGCACTGCCTGCTATCGTTGAAGAGTACATGGGCAAGATCAGCGAACTGACTGGCCGTGACTACAAACTGTTCAACTATACCGGTGCTCCCGATGCTGAAAACGTTGTTGTTATGATGGGCTCCGGCGCTCAGACTGCTGAAGAAGTAGCCAAGCTGCTGGTTTCCCAAGGCGAAAAGGTCGGCGTTCTGAACGTTCACCTGTATCGTCCGTTCTCCGCTAAACACTTCCTGGCTGCTATGCCTAAGACTGTAAAACGCATTGCAGTTTTGGACCGCACCAAAGAAGCTGGCTCCAACGGCGAACCTCTGTACCTGGATGTTCGTGACATTTACTACAACGAAGCCGTTAAACCTCTGATCGTTGGCGGCCGTTATGGTCTGGGTTCCAAGGAATTCTATCCTGGCGATGCCCTGGCTGTATTTGATAACCTGAAGAAGGCTGAACCCAAGAACCACTTCACCGTAGGCATTGTGGACGATGTAACCAACACCTCCCTGCCGAAAGAACACGTTCTGGATATCACCCCGAAAGGCACCACCTCCTGCATGTTCTGGGGCCTGGGTTCCGATGGTACCGTAGGTGCCAACAAGAGCGCTATCAAAATCATCGGCGACAAGACCGATATGTACGCTCAAGGCTACTTCTCCTACGACTCCAAGAAATCCGGCGGTATTACCGTATCCCATCTGCGTTTCGGTCATACCCCCATCAATATGCCTTTCCTGATCAACTTCGCTGACTACGTAGCTGTTCATAACTCCTCCTACGTTCGCCGCTACAATGTAGCTGCTGGCCTGAAGGATGGCGGTACTTTCCTGCTGAACTGCCCTTGGTCCGCTGAAGAACTGAACAAGGAACTGCCTGGCCAGCTGAAACGCTACCTGGCTGCTCACCACATCAACTTCTACACCATTGACGCTGTGAAGATTGCTTCCGAAATCGGTCTGGGTGGTCGTATCAACATGATCATGCAATCCGCTTTCTTCAAACTGACCGGTATCACCCCTGTTGAAGATGCTGTGAAATACCTGAAGGAATCCATCGTTCACTCCTATGGCAAGAAAGGCCAGAAGGTGGTTGACATGAACAATGCTGCCGTTGACAAAGGTGTTGACGCCATTGTGAAGATCGATGTTCCTGCTGACTGGGCTAACTGCGCTGACGAAGAACTGTATCCGAAGACCGGCAACAAGTTCGTTGACGAAGTTATGGTTCCCATGAACAAACAAGAAGGCCATGACCTGCCCATCAGCAAACTGATGGATCAAGCAGATGGTACGTTCCCCTCCGGCACTGCTGCTTATGAAAAACGCGGCGTAGCCATCAACGTTCCTGAATGGCAAATCGATAAATGTATCCAATGCAACCAATGCTCCATTATGTGCCCTCACGCTGCCATCCGTCCTGTACTGATGACTGAAGAAGAAAAGAATGCTTCTGGCGTAGACGCTAAACCGGCTCTGGGTGCAAAAGGTATGTACTTCCGCATCGCAGTATCCCCGATGGACTGCCAAGGCTGCAGCAACTGTATCGATGCCTGCCCCGCTCCGGGCAAAGCACTGGTTGCTAAACCCTTCGCTACCCAGGAACATCTGAAAGATGCTTGGACCTACTTCACCACCAAGGTATCCCACAAGGATAACCCCATGAACAAGTACACCGTAAAAGGCAGCCAGTTCGAACAACCGCTGCTGGAGTTCTCCGGTGCCTGCGCAGGCTGCGGCGAAACCCCGTATGCCAAACTGGTTACCCAGCTGTTCGGCGATCGCATGATGATTGCCAACGCTACCGGCTGCTCCTCCATTTGGGGTGCATCTGCTCCTGCAATGCCTTACACCAAGAACTACAAGGGTCATGGTCCTGCTTGGGCTAACTCCCTGTTCGAAGACAACGCTGAATACGGCTTGGGCATGTACCTGGGCGTAAAAGCTGTCCGCGATCGTCTGGCTGAAAACATGACCGCTGCTGCTGCAGGCAACGTTAGCGCTGACCTGAAAGCTGCTCTGGAAGATTGGGTAGCCAACAAAGAAAACGGCGAAGGCTCTCGTGAACGCGCAGAAAAACTGACCGCACTGCTGGAAGCTGAAAAAGCTGGCAATGCTGATCTGGAACATCTGTACGCGAACAAACAGTTCTTCGTAAAACGTTCTCAATGGATCTTCGGCGGCGACGGCTGGGCCTATGATATCGGTTACGGCGGTTTGGACCACGTACTGGCATCTGGCGATGATGTAAACATCATGGTATTCGATACCGAAGTTTACTCCAACACCGGCGGTCAATCCTCCAAGTCCACTCCTGAAGCTGCAGTTGCCAAGTTCGCTGCCAGCGGCAAGAGAACCAAGAAAAAGGATCTGGGCATGATGGCCATGAGCTATGGCTATGTATATGTTGCCCAAATCAACATGGGTTACGACAAGAACCAGGCTCTGAAGGCCATTAAGGAAGCTGAAGCTTACCATGGTCCTTCCCTGATCATCTGCTACTCTCCTTGCATCAACCACGGCATCAAGAGAGGCATGCAGCACTCCTTCCAAGAAGCCAAGGCTGCTGTTGACAGCGGATACTGGGTAAACTTCCGTTACAACCCTGAACTGAAAGAAGAAGGCAAGAAGAGCTTCTTCCTGGACAGCAAGGCTCCTACCGAAGATTTCGAAACCTTCCTGAAGGGCGAAGTTCGGTACGCTTCCCTGGCCAAGACCTTCCCGGATATTGCGGAAAGCCTGTTTGCCAAGACGAAGAAAGACGCCGAAGAACGTCTGGAAAACTACAAAAAACTGGATGCTGCAGAATAACTGACGCATTCCCTGAGAAGCTGTGCCTCTGGCACAGCTTCTCTTTTTTTGCGTTTATTTGGTACGAATCAGGCCTCTGAGGGAATATGGACAAATTTGCAAAGTCACTTAAAAAAAAGGAAAATACTGCGAAAAAAATTTTACGGAATTTTTTCTAAAGTTTACAATAAAAAACTGTCTTGATAACTTAAATGCATACAGCAATTTTGCGTTTTGCAGCGAAAAATATCCAGAAAATCCGTGACAGGTTTGTGAAAATATTACAATATTGAGATGGATGTACGAATTGGCCCCTAAGAATTGCTAAAACCAGGAAAATTCTCCTTTTAGTCAGAATAGACAAATATGTAAAGTATGGTGCAATTTCACGGAAATTGCTAGCTTGAACGAACTAGATGTGATAGAATTTAGGCGTGTAAAGCTTTACACAAACGTTACTCATTTTTTACTTTAGTACCGCAAACAGACTATAGCGGAGGAGATCATCTTGGTTCACTTTTTTCTATTTTTAGGTGGTATTTCTTTATTCCTTTACGGTATGTCGCTGATGGGCGATGGGCTGCAAAAGGCAGCTGGCGCCAAGCTTCAGAAAATCCTGGGCGCACTGACCCGCAGAACCATTTACGGCGTAGCCTTGGGCGCTGGCGTTACAGCCGTGCTCCAGTCTTCCAGTGCCACAACGGTTATGGTTGTTGGTCTGGTAAACGCCGGCCTGATGAATTTGGAACAAGCCTTTGGGATTGTTATGGGGGCCAACATTGGTACCACCATGACCGCCCAGTTGATTGCCTTTAAGTTAACTGATTATATTACCCTGATTCTGGCCATCGGTTTCCTGATGCAGGCCGTGTGCAAAAAACGCCAGCTGAAACATCTGGGTTCCGTACTCCTGGGGTTTGGTATCCTGATGCTGGGTATGGCCATGATGGGGGATGCAGTAACTCCCCTGCGGCAGCATAAGGCCGTGATTGACTTCCTGGGCCGCTTTACCACCCATCCGCTGCTGGGCCTGGCCGTTGGTCTTTGCATGACCCTGGTGATCCAGTCCTCCTCCGCTACCATCGGTATTTTGATGGCTATGGCCAGCCAGGGCCTGATTCCCCTGGAAGGCGCCATCCCCGTCCTGTTGGGCGATAACATTGGTACCTGTATTACCGCCGTACTGGCAACGGTACAGGCCGGCCTGAACGCTAAGCGTGTGGCTTGCTCCCATGTTATGTTCAACCTGATTGGGTCCATTATTGCTATGACCTTCCTGCCCCAGTTCATCCATTTGGTGCTGCATATTTCTCCAGCAGGGGATATTGCCCGGCAGATTGCTAACGCCCACACCTGCTTCAACGTGGTGAACACCATTTTGTTCCTGCCCTTTGCCGGCAAGTTCACCCAGCTGATCAAGAAGCTGATGCCTGGGGACGAAACCGAAATCAACTACCAGCCCAAGTATCTGGACCGGAACGTATTAAATACCCCGGCCATTGCCCTGGAACTTTCCACCAAGGAAGTTGCCCGGATGGGCGACCTGGCCTTGGAAAATATCCACAAAGCCTTCGAAGCCGTAGACAAATACGACAAGAAGAAAGTGGAATTTGTCCTGGATCATGAACCGGTGGTGGACAGCCTGGAAGAAGCCATTACGGTGTATCTGACCAAAATGTCCGAAACCAACATGAGCAAGGAAATGTCCACGGTCCATACGGGCCTGCTCCATGCCTGCAGCGATATTGAACGTATTGGTGACCATGCGGAAACCATTGCCAAGCGGGTTCGCAGCATGAACGAAGACGGCACCCACTTCTCTGCCCAAGCCAATGCGGAAATGAAGGAGCTGGAAGTCCTGGTAGAAGGGGCAGCCACCAAGGCCATCAAAGCCCTGGAAACCCACGACCAGGAACTGGCCAAGGCTTCTCTGGACCTGTCCCATCAGGTATCCGCCAAGCAGAAAGCCATGAGAAAGAGCCACGTAGAACGTCTGAACAAAGGCATCTGCACTCCGGAAACTGGCTTTGTGATGTTGGAATTATTGCTGAACATGAAACGGGTCAGCGACCACGCCAAAAACATTGCCCAACTGGTCATGGGCGAGTTCTAAAGAATATTGTAAGAGGAGCTGCTGCGGCAGCTCCTTTTTTGTTGTTCATTATAGCCGGATTCAAACCTCAAAACTGCTGTGCTGATTAAACTTCTATCGTCGCCTTGCGGCGACACTTCCTACACGCTTGCAGGAAGCGTTCTATGCCGCTACTGGTCAAGTAATAGACTAGGGTTAGTGCAGGTATTTACGAACTATGCTGCTTTGCTACACACGTTTAGCACACGACCAGTATAGGCCTAAGACCGGCCCCTTCAAGCGTTGCGCTCACATCCAAGAGCATGTCAGTTTATCAAAATGCTCTTGGCTAATGTGAGCCATGTGATAGCAGCCCAAGAAGCAAGCCCGCAGGGCGCGGCTGATTGGAGCGCTGCGAACCACTAAGGAGCTGTCAGTCAGCATGGCTGACTGAGGAAGTTTTTTTCAACCCCCTTTTTTCTTCGGAAAAATCCATTGCAGCGGCTGCGGAGAAAGCTTATAATGGACGTCAGAGTGTATAAAATGTTACAGGGAGTATAAGTATGAACATTACGGTTTATTTGGGCTCCAGCAAGGGAAATCATCCCTGCTATGAGCAATTTGCCAAGGAGCTGGGTACCTATTTGGCCCAGAACGGTCATACCCTGGTGTACGGGGGCAGCCGCACCGGTCTTATGGGCATATTGGCAGAAACAGTGCTGGCCCAGGGCGGACGGGTGGTAGGTGTAGAAACCCGGTTCTTTGTAGAGAAGGAAATGCAGCAGCCCGGTCTTAGCCGGCTGTTGATCACTAAAACCATGGCGGAACGGAAAGCCAAAATGCTGGAGCTGGGAGATGTGTTCCTGGCGTTTCCCGGGGGTGTGGGTACCCTGGAAGAAATCAGCGAGGTGATGGCCAAGCAAAAGCTGGGGTTGATCACCAAGCCCTTTGCTTTTTTGGACGTGAACGGCTTTTACCAGCCGCTGAAGGCTGCCTTGCAGCAAATGGTCCAGGAAGGCTTCCTGGGGGAAGATTGGTTCCAGGACGTGCCCTTTTTAAGCACGCTGGAGCAGGTGGCCCAGTTTATTGCCCAGGCCGCACCGCTGGTGGCCGAGTGAAAAATAGTAAAAAATGCAACAAAAGGTATTGACAAAACTGCTCATATCCAGTAAAATCTAATCATGTTTTGCGGAAGTAGCTCAGTGGTAGAGCACCACCTTGCCAAGGTGGGGGTCGCGAGTTCGAATCTCGTTTTCCGCTCCATGTAAAAGTCAGCCACTGTGCCAGGGGTTCCTGGACAGTGGTTTTTTTGTGGGAAAAAGCGCCTAATAGTTGAGAAAACAGTGGTTCTATTGTATGATAAAATAGAATAATTAGCGGCAGAGGGGGAAACAAGCATGGAAGAGATTGCAGTAGCATTGGCAGCCGATGAACGGTATGCCCAGCATGGGGCGGTGACTTGTGCCTCCATTCTGCTTCAGCACCGGGGAGGTCTCCCCGTGCATTTTTATTTTCTCAGTGACGGGATTTCGGAAGAACAGGAGTCCGGCATTGCTGCCACGGTAACGAACCTGGGGGGAATCATTACCTTCATTCCTACAGGAAATATAAAAATCGAGGCCCATACCAGCGGCCATGTGAACCGGGCTGCCTATCTGCGGCTGCTGCTGGATCAGCTGCTGCCGGCTTCCGTAACCAAGGTCATTTACCTGGATACGGATCTGCTGGTCCTGGATGATATAGAAAAGCTCTGGAATACGCCTTTGGGGGGCCATCCCCTGGCGGCGGTGCCCGATTTGGGCATCTTGTGCTCCAAGCGGATGGTGAAGCAAAAAGAAGTGACCCTGGGCCTTAAGGCTGGGGATCCCTATTTCAATTCCGGGGTCATGGTCCTTGACCTGGCCGCCTGGCGCCAGCACCACTATGGCCAGCAGGTGCTGGAAAAGGTGGAGCAGGGGGCCTACCGGCATCACGACCAGGACGGTTTGAACCTGGTGTTTCAGGGCAACTGGATGCCCCTGCCCCTGCGCTGGAATGTGATTCCTCCGGTGTTTACCCTGCCGTTGAAGGTACTCAGCAGCGGCCAATGGAAAACCTCGGCCATCCGGGCAGCGGAAAACCCGGCGGTATTCCACTGGGCCGGCCGGTATAAACCCTGGGAATTTGCCCGGGACGGCGCCTTTAACGAAAAATATTACGACGTGCTGGCCAAAACCGCCTTTGCGGACGCCCCCATGCCCCAGCCCAGCAAGGATATGAAGGGCAAATCCATCCTGCGGCAGGAGCTGCGGATGAAGCTGGCGGGGGTTTGGAGCAAACTATTGTAATGGGAAAATCTGTGGTAATGGGGAGCAAAGTGCAATGTGCAATGTAGGGTATTTGTTTGCTAAGGAGAATAGATTATAAGATGCCGCAAGAAAAACGGAATGGGTTAATAAAGGCGTTGGCTATTAGTGCAGCTGGAATGGTGTGTCTGACACGCATTTCTATGGCTGTAGGGGAAATTTTTAATGGGTTGGTACTGCTATTTGGGTTGATTCTCTTTTATTACTTGAAGGGAAGCGTAAACCTTCCAAAGGAGATAAAAGGATATATCAAAGCGTACTTTATTTTTGTGCTTTGTACACTTCCTAGTGTTTTTTTTGGTGGGGATATTGCAAAGGGGCTGCATGAGTTCCTCCAAATGTGGATCTGGAGATTTGTGGTTTTTTTACCTGTCGTGGCATTTATTCGTAAGAGAAATTATTTAATCAATATGCTGACCGCGTATACGGCGGTGTTTGGAGTAGATTGCTTTGTAACTTTAATTCAAGTAGTTTATCATCTGGGAAATAATAATAGAGGCTGGGGGTTGGGAGGAAGTTCCTTGGGTATTGCTAGCATCATGTGCATGATGCTGCCTTTGGCCTTTATTATTCTTTTAGATAAAAACTTTGAACAGAGATTGAAAAGGGTTACTGCCGTTACTTTGATTTGTAATTGGATTGCTATATTTTGTAATAAGAGCCGTGGCTCTTGGGTGACTAGCTTGATCCTCATTCCATTGGCAAGCTGGGAATATATCAAACACTCCAAAAAGCTATTGGCTGCAGTGGCATCTTTTTTTATTATCACAGGAGTGGTGTTTAATATTTATGAGCCATATGCAAAGCGTTTCGAGTCGATTACCAATGTGACCACGGACCGTTCTAATGGAGATCGAATTGAAGCATGGAAGTCCTGTGTGCATATGGTTCAAGACCATCCAGCGACAGGGATTGGCTTGGGTATGTGGAGCAGAGAATACGTTCCTCATTATTGGACGCCAGCTGATACACAAAAGCTGCCCCATGCTCATAGCAATTATTTTCATTTGATGGCAGAGACTGGACTGATAGGTTTAGCCGGCCTTTTATATTTTACTTTTTACTATGTGTGGCATTCCTATGCATCTTGGAGAAAAGATTACAACCCTTATGACCTGATGCGTTTGGTGAGTTTCTTAGGGTACGTAGTATTTTTTGGGCAAATAGAATATACTTTGGACTTGTCCTCTGGTGTGAGAATTATGTGGTTCCTCCAGGCAGTCTTATTTGGCCTGAAATTTACCAAAGCATAAATTAACATTGTATTGGAGATATCATGAAAACATTTGAGTCAGGCTTTTTTGCATTGGACCATTTCATTGCCAAGAAGGAAGACTTCGATTTTTTGGAAGCCGCTGCCAAAACTCCTTGGCATATTGCGTATAATGTCAATGATCCGTTCTTTTCCATTATGGGAGCCTCGGTGGTTTCCGTCCTGGAAAACAACCCGGACCAGCCGCTGGTGTTCCATCTGTTTACCGATGGATACAGTCCGGAAAACCGGGACAAGGTCCAGCAGCTGGCTAAGCAGTGGCACTGCCGCTGCGTACTGTACGAACTTCATATGGAACCCTTCCAGGACTTTCATGTGAAGGTGGCCCGGTTCTCCCGGATTACCTATGGGCGGCTGTATATGCCCAAGGTCCTGAAGAGCCTGACGGACCGGTTCCTGTACTTGGACGCGGATACCATGGTGGCGGCCTCCCTGGCACCGCTTTTTACTTTGGATATGACAGGCTATGCCATGGGCGCTGTATCGGAACGGCCCAAGGATGCAGCCTACCGGGGCGGCTATCTGAAGCTCAAGAACGGCAAGTACTTTAATGATGGGATTATGCTGGTGAATATTCCGGAATGGGAGAAGCAGGGGATTACGGAAAAGGCTTTCTCCTTCCAGAAGGAACCCCGGGAACGGTTCCTGGGGCAAAGCCAGGATGTGCTGAACCTGACCTTTGACGGCACCAACCTGTTTCTGCCGCCGGAGTACAATGAATTTGGCGGCGGGGAAGACGACCAGGGCCATGGAGTGATCATCCACTGGACCGGCCGCCGGAAGCCCTGGCAGATGGTGCTGGCCCCCTTTGATGCCCAGTGGCGGAAGTACAACGCCCTGTCCCCCTGGGAAACCCTGACCAATACTTTGCCCATCAAGAAACCGGAAAACTATCATGATTTCAAGCAATGGGCCAAGTTTCGGAAAAAGGACAGCTTCTCCGATTATCTTTGGGGAATGGCTTGGTATGCCTGGCTGAAGCTGCGCTATAAACTCTAAATACAAATGAAAATCCGAGCTGCAGAGGCATAAACCTTTGCGGCTCGGATTTTCTATTCTTCACTGATTTTCTTTTTCCCGTGGAGGGTGAGGGCATTGTCCTGGGTCAGCTGGTAATCCGGCTGGGTCAGGTCATGACGGGCATCGTAGAAATTGGAAGGGGCTTGGAGCAGGCCGGACATCGTATCAAACACCAGGTCATTGGTAAATATTGCTGACTCATGCTGGCGAAGGACTTTCACGGTTTCCGGGTAGGCTGCCTGGTAACTGGGGGATAGGTAGATCCACAGGGGAATCCGCACCATATTGAATTTGAAGGGGGAAGCCGTATGGGTCAGTTCTAGGTCTTCCCCGTGGTCGGAGAAATAGACCAGGGCTTGCAGCTGCAAACGGTTCTGGCCTTCCTGATAGATTTGCTGGAGAATGGAATCTGTATGGTGGAGGGAGCGCTGGTACCAGATTTCTTTTTCTTCTTTATCTAGCAGTTCCCAGCCCTGCGCCAGGCAGTACTCTTCTGGAATCCTCTGGTTGCATAAATCGGTGTAAGTTTACCGTCTGCACGGACTTTTTTTACCACCTT
>NZ_QRMX01000030.1:0-22917 GCF_003472805.1 Acidaminococcus sp. AM05-11
ACGGCCATCAAAGCGGGCATTGCAGATCTGACAGGTTACACAGAAGGCACGGTGATTACACTGCTGACGGACGATAATGGCCTCACAGGCCTGAAATCTGCTGCCGTAGGCACTCTCACGGACAGCGGCTTTGCCCAGACGGGCTATTACCTCACCAAGAGCAAGGACGGGAACTCCATCATCCTGACCATTGGCACAAAGCCCACCGATTATGTGTCCATCGTGACCAATGGCCTCACGTCGGCCTATCCGGACTACGACACGGAGTATCTCGCCAATACGAAGGGCAACACGGTCACGATTACGGGCAGTACTTTTGCAACGAATCTCTACGGCGCTTACGCCAGTGGGGTCGAGACCTCAGATAATACGGTCGCTGTCTCTGCGGGCACGGTGGACGCGTCCGTCTACGGCGCCTTTGGCGGCAGCAGCGGTACGAATAACACGGTTACCGTCGGTGCAGCAGGTACGGACGGACCGACCATTACAGGAAATGTTTTTGCCTATGACGGCACGGGCATTACCAGCGGCAACACGGTCACTGTGAATAGCGGCTCTGTGGGCGGCGCAGTCTACGGCGGCCAGGCCGCAACGGTAACGAAGAGCACCATCGCTGTAAACGGCGGCTCTATTACCAGCGGCATCTACGGCGGTTACAGCACCAGCAGTGGGTCGGTAGATGAAAACGTCATCAACCTGAACGCCGGTACCGTAAGCGGGAACTCAAGCCCTTCAGTATTTGATACAATCCAACGGTGGCTCGGATTTTGAACACCCCCGTGTGCATAGGGTTCTCCAGTCCAAATTGCTCCTATCCATTGAAAAAAGGCATAAAAAAATCAGGGCAGCCGCCGTTTGATTGGCGAACTCCCCTGTGTTTTTATGCTCTTATTTCTGTCCCGTCCTTAAAGGTCACCCGGATGTCATCCTTGCTGTACACCGTGATGAAGTCCACCAGGCTGCCCCAAAGTCGGGTGTCGAATTCTGTAATGAGCTCCTGGTTCTGAAGTTCCCCGATGAAGCTATCCAACTGTCGGCTTCGGGCCTCGCGGTACCGGATGTCTGCACAGGCTTTGTCGTACTGCTTCTTTGCAGCATCATACCGGCTGACCATTGCATTGTACTCTCGGTTGTAGTCATCCTGGTTCTGTGCGACTCTGGCATTCTCGGCGATGAGCTGCTGCATCTTATCGGCCAGCAGGTTCAAATCTGTACTGAGGCCGTCCCTCTCCTTTTCCAGGGCCTCTGTGTTGGTCAGCTTTTCCTTCAGCAAGGTGATGCTGTCCAGAATCTCCTCTTTCTTTTCAATTAACTGATTGACTGCTTTCACAAAGATGGCCTTGATCTCTTCTTCCGTCAGATGCGGTGTGGTACAGTGATTCTCGAACTTCTCATTGCAGCGGTAGATGGTCCGGCGATACCTGTCTGTGGAGTGCCAGACCTTGGCTCCGAACCAGCTGCCGCACTGGCCGCACTTGAGTTTGCTGGAGAAAATAGATACCCCGCTGTAGCGTCTCTTCCCTTCCCTGCGCCGTTTGAGTTCTTCCTGGACCCAGTCGAAAACCTGGGGACTGATGATGGCTTCATGGTTGTGTTCCACATAGTACTGGGGCACTTCCCCTTCATTCACCTTTGATTCTTTGGTCAGGAAGTTGACGGTGAACCGTTTCTGCAGCAGGGCATCACCCTTGTATTTCTCATTGGTCAGGATCCGTTCCACAGATTGTGGATGCCATTTCTTCTTTCCGGCCGGTGTATCCAGACCCCGGGCAGTCAGTTCTTTGGCAATGGAATGGCAGGTCAGGCCTTCCAGGAACAGTTGGTAGATCAGCTTTACGGTTTTGGCCTGTTCCCGGTTCACGACCAGGTTTCCATCTTTTCCTTTGTCGTACCCGAGGAAATGGCTGTAGGCTACACTCACCTTTCCATCGGCGAACCGCTTTCTGTGGCCCCAGGTGACGTTTTCTGAGATGCTCCGGCTTTCTTCCTGGGCTAGGGAACTCATGATGGTGATGAGGAGTTCCCCTTTGGCATCCAGGGTCCAGATGTTTTCTTTCTCGAAGTAGATCTCGATGCCCTTGTCCTTCAGTTTCCGTACGGTGGTCAGGCTGTCCACCGTGTTTCTGGCAAACCGGCTGACCGACTTTGTGATGATCAGGTCGATTTTCCCGTCCAGGGCATCTTTGACCATCCGTTTAAACCCATCCCGGTGACGGGTGTTGGTGGCAGAGATGCCTTCGTCCGTGTACATACCTACGAAGTCCCAATCATCCCGTCCTTTGATATAATTGGTGTAATAGTCCACCTGGGCTTCATAGCTGGTGATCTGATCATCATGATCCGTGGAAACCCGGGCATACCCTGCTACTTTCCGTTTCTTCTGGCTGTTGATGGGTGCCGCTGTAAACCGATTGATGGTAGCCGGGATTGCTCTTACTGTTTTTGCCATCGATTATCCTCTCTTTTCCATTCTTTCTTCAATTCCATGATTTTTGCTTTAGCCTCCGGATCCTTGCGCTTTATGACTTGTATGATTTCACTCATATAGGCTCGATACGCTTTGCTGTGACGGTATCCTCGTTTTCTTTCTTTGTATTGCCTGGTTTCAGTATGGCCATCTTTGAAATGAAAAGTTACCTCTCCATTCAGGATGACCGCCTTTTCCAGAAGTTCGTCCATTTTTCCTTCATCAAATGTATCCATACCCAGCACGGAAGCTGTCAGTTTCTTCATGGTACTGTCTTTGACGGCCTCATTGCCACATGTACCAATACAACGCCAGTACCGTTCCTTTTCCCCATCCACATAGGTGGTTTGCTGGCTCCTGTAATTTTCTCCACAGTTCCCGCATTTGATGAAGCCTGTGAACTCATTGAATGTTTTTCGGTTGGGATTCGTGCTTTTTAGCTTATGTCTTTCTGCCCATTCCTTCCTGCGTTCACTTGTCCAGTAATCCTTCCGTGCAGTAGAAACCCACTGCCGAGTAATCTTCGTTCCATCTTTCATGTGAAATACCATAACATGATGTTCCGGAACTACAATTTTATCTACCTGATTCAGGAATACATTTTCATCGAATTCGGAAAGTCCCAAGGCTTCTGTGCATTCCTTGACTAGGACTTTCTGTGGGATAGCTCCCTTAGAACGGCAGGTTCTTCCTCTCTCTTTATGGGAAATACAGGTCCAGCAATCTTTATTTTTCCGATTACTGCGAATATGCACAAAGCTCTTCCCGCAGATTCCACACCTGATTTTGCTGGTGAAACAGCAGGTATCGATGGACCAGTTTGCCAAAGCCCCCAGTTCCCTCCGTCTTTCCCTTTCTTCCTGTACCTTTTTATAGGTCTCCATGGGGATAATGGCCTCATGTGTATTTTCCACAAAATATTGTGGGAGTTCACCATGATTGATTTTGGTTTTTCCAGTGATGGGGTCTGCAGAATAGGCTTTCTGGAACAATAGATTCCCGGTGTAAGTAATGTTCTCTAATATTCTCCGGACGGCCGAATTCCCGAAATGTTTCCCATTAAAGGATTTGATTCCCATTTCTTCCAGCTGCCTTTCTGTGGTCTCCGCAGACAAACCTTTCAAGAAGTTGTCATAAATGAGTTTTACGACGGATGCTTCTTTGGGCTCAGGGACAAGCTGATCTCCCTGCCAGCGATATCCATAGATTCGAAACCGTCCATTAGGAATCCCTTGTGCAAAACGCTTTCGGGTTCCCCATTTGACATTTGTACTAATGGAACGACTTTCTTCCTGGGCAAAAGATGCCAGGATGGTGAGCATCAGCTCCCCTTCACCGCTCATGGTATGAATATGTTCCTTTTCAAACCAGACCTCGATGCCCAGGTCTTTCAGGTGCCGGACGGTACACAGAAGATCTACGGTGTTCCGGGCAAAACGCTGGATGGATTTTGTCAGAATAAGATCGATTTTCCCTTGTTCGGCATCTTCCAGCATCCGCTGGAATTCCTGCCGTTTCTTTATCCCAGTACCCGAAATCCCATAATCGGCATAGACTCCGGCGTATTCCCATTCGGGGTTCTTCTGGATCAGGCTGCTGTAATAGCTGACCTGGGCCGAAAGGGAATGGTGCATCCGCTCCGATTCCACGGACACCCGGGCATAAGCAGCCACCTTTTTCCGCTGTCTTAGATTGGGTATGCTTTGTTCGATTTTACGGATAGTCCGCATAGCATCAACTCCTTCCGACACCATATATCACTCTGTTTGATACAATTAGCAAGTAAATAAGTCCCCTGAAAACGGCTGCCAGCGGCGGATCATCTCCTTTTCAAAGTCCCGGTACTCCTTCTCGGTGATGAGCTTCTGGGCCAGCATCTTTCGGGCCACATGCAAGGTCACCTGGAAGGCGGCTTCGTTTTGAAAGGTCTTCTTATCCATGGCGCACACCTCTGAACCGGTAGGCAATGTAGCAGGCATGGGAGCAAAACTTCCGGCGGCGGTTCCCGTAGATGGTAAACTCTTTCCCGCAGGCCGGGCAAGTGAAGGTGTAGACCGCTTTCCGCTTCACCAGATCCAGGTGGCTGTTCCACCACTTGTTCCGGCAGGCATCGCAGCAGAACCGTTTCCGCTTCCGGCCAGGGATCTGTTCGATAGGTCTGCCGCACTGCTCACAAACGAACTCTGACTTCGGTTTAGCCAGACTGTGCCGCCGGCAGAACGATTTCACGGTGTTGATGGAAAGGCCCAATTGGCAGGCTATGCTGCCATACCCCGCCCCCTCCCGGCGCAGGGCAATAATCTGTTGTTTCTGTTTGTCCTTCATGATGGACACCTCCTGAAAATTTGGTTCTCAGGAGTAACAGGACAAAAAGGGTATCGTTGAGTACTTTTGGACGCAAAAAAAAGATGCCCGTGATGAGCATCCGCTGTTGCAAGCCTATTCAGTTATTTTCCGCAGTATTCACAGACTGTATACACGCATTTCTGCAAGTCTTTCTTGATGTCACTCTCCCAGAACCGCAGAACGAACCAGCCCATATCAGTCAGTTCGTCATTGACTTCCTTGTCCCGCTCAACATTCCGCTTCAGTTTCTTTTGCCAGTAGTCTTTATTAGAACCAATCTGTTCTCCCGGATGTTCCTGATGTCCTTTGGCATGCCAGAAATCACCATCAACAAAAACAGCGATGCGATACCGGGTGATGGCAATATCCGGAGAACCTGGAAGCATCTTGTAGTTTTTCCGGTAGCGCAATCCACAGTGCCAGAGCGCCTTGCGAAGAAGGATTTCCGGCTTAGTGTTTTGGCTCGGATATGGCTCATGCTTTTATGACGCTGCTCTTTAGTCAGGATATCCATACTGAATCATCTCAATTCCAGACTTTCAATATCCATTTGTCTGTTAGCCAGGTAATTACTATATACCTTGGCAGCAGGTACCTGCCGGACTTGAATATCCTCAAGATGCAAATCTTTCAGCATCTTCAGTTCCACGTGTCCCTTATTAATTATCTCATCCTCTTCTGTAGGCAATATAAAACAGTTTCGTATGCCAGTTATGCCATGCCTATCGGCAAAGTCCTGGTAGGCTAGCTGATACAAATATTGTTTTGTAATCGATTCGATGCCAGGTTGTCCCCTTAATGATTTCTCTTTTTCCATTTGCAGGTTATAGTATTTGGCATCTAAGATAATCATCATTGTTTCATTGTCATTATGAATAAATGTGATTAAATCAGGAACAAGCGTATCTTTTGCATTTTTAACATATTCATTATCTTTTGCTACCCATACAGGTTTTTCAATGACATCGATCAGCTTCTTATTGGGTTTATATCGAAATTGATCCAAAGGTTGTGGCAAAGGAATCGTTTCCAATTGTGATTGCAGCTGATTATTGAACACCTGGCCGCACATCTTTTCCCAGACCATATTAAATGCAGTTGTACCAAATATGCTGACACCCATCCCCGCATCTTCTATTTTCTGACTTTCTGAGATAAACGCATACATCGTTTTTAACAATGTCTGCTTTCTGGTATTAAACTGTACGTCCAGTTCCTGGGAAATGCGATGAAGAATGAATTCCCTGTCTCCTAGATCATCTATGGTATCTTCGCTTAAAATCAAAGGATCTAATTCAAATAAATCAATAAGCTGCGCTTTCGAAAGCCGGGAGGAACATTCTGTAAGAATTACCCGATGAAGCCTTCTAAAAAAATCATCATCATCGTATGTTACTTTCCGAGTATAGATTTTTGTATAAAAAGGACGGTTTCCTGAAATAATAGGAAATGTTTCATCAATGGTCTTTTGCCATTGAATATCGCCTTCTCCATTTATCTCAAGCACCATTTCTGAATTCGTATATAACCCATATTCATAATAGTCATGAAAGAGAAACAGTATGACCGATAGCAAGTTAAAACTTCGATTATCTCCCTCGCCATTAAACAAACTGACAATTTGCTCCGTTGAATTATTATATTTTTCTAGAACCTTCAGTACTTGGCGCATTGCAGGAATTATATCTGTCGTGCGGAGCAAATACTTGGGGTAGATTTTTAAAATGCGATTGCCAAAGACAAGAACTCCTACAAAGGTAAAAACATACAAATAGGTATCATTATCAGCAGTTTCGTCAGCTACTTCAACATCTGCTTCGCTTAAGTCAGACATTTCCTTTTGCTCAGGATTATTCCTTACTGTCTTTAAGACATTATACGCTTTTAACGCTTTTATGAACTTTTCCACAGAAGTTTCGTCAAGGAAAAACAAACTTGCCAATTCGTTTTTACTGTATCGTCGCTGCTCCCGCAGGAATTGAGATATAATTTCCATAGCTGTCAGTCTTTCTGCTGATCATAATAAGCACTCTTAAAATCATCACCGAAAATCGCCATGCCATGCTTATCAAATTCATCGCAAATAGAAGAGTACATTTTACAAATATCTGATTTGAACAGTCTGCTCCTATATTGACGTGCAGCGTCTTCAAAAAGATACATAATGACCTTGCTTTTAAATGCTTTACGAAATGCATCTTCATCGATAATATGTTTATCTTCATCTGCTTTTATCGCTTTTTGAGAAAGGAAGAATGGGCCAAGTAACTTGTCCTCATTTACCCTGCATGTATCTAAAAGTTTGGCATTAATTGCTTTTCTTAAACGATTCCAATTGATATTGGTTTCCGGCTTATTCTTAACTAGATTTACTGTGCATTTTGCTTTTTCCTGTTTAGCATCTATGCCGATATATTCGAAAGTCCATCGACGTTTGAATGCCGTATCCATCGGATAAACGCCCTGATCAGCACTATTCATTGTAGCCCAAAGAAACATATTATTGGGTAATTTCAAAATAGGATAATCTGATGAATATCCACCTAATTCTGCTGCTAGATATTTCTTGATATCTTCGCTTGCCTGAATTGCATACTGACTAGTTTCATCTTCTTTTCGGTCAAGTAGCTGAAAAACATCACCAAAAACGCTCGCTACTCGTGCGCGATTGATTTCTTCTATAATTAAAAGATAAGGCAGTGGATAATCTGTCCGACTGTTTTTCAGGGCATTTACATATATTCTCATAAAAGGTCCTGGAATAAATTGGTAAGAGATTTCTCCATTTTCATCAGTAGTTGGCTTATAAGCGCCAACAAACTGCGAATAGGTATAATCAGGATGGAAGGTAACACGTTCGAATTCTCCACCATTTTCTAAAAGTTTATTTTTATCTGTATCAAGTTGCCAGCTTTTGCCAGTACCTGGAGCGCCAAAGATGATACGGTTGCGAGGATAAGACGATTTAAGTTCCGTCGAAAATACGGAATCGTCAGAAACATGATACGAATCACTTGTGGAGTCTTCACATATTTTAGAAGTCAAAACCTCTTCATTATGAAAATCGATTTTTTTAGCGGATAACTGTAAAAAAGTATCTACTCTTTTCTGGTATGAACTCAATGCATCATTATAACCATCAGCAACATCCTGAAGTCCTGCCTGGCGCCTTTGGGAGAAAATGTACTGGGCATCTGCGGACGGATTTTGCTGGCAGCTTTCGTAATCCAGGGGATTTATCTGGTACTGAACCGGGTCATCTTCAACCGCTTTCCGGAAGGACAGAAAAAAGTGCTCCAGTACTGCACCATAGCTTCCAATGGCGGGTTCCTGGGGAATCCGGTGGCGGAAGGGGTATATGGCCCGCTGGGTCTCCTGTATGCCTCCATATTCCTGATTCCCATGCGGCTCATCATGTGGTCGGTGGGAACGTCCTATTTCATGGAACAGAAGGTGGACAAAAAGGAAACCCTGAAGAAAGTCCTGACCCATCCCTGCCTTGTGGTTATTTATCTGGGAATGAGCTGTATGGTCTGTCATCTGCAGCTGCCCCGGTTCCTGGTTATGACCATCGGGTACATCGGCAGCTGCAATTCGGCTCTGACCATGTTCCTGGTGGGAACGATTCTGGCAGATGTGCCTGCTTCTACCCTGGTAAACCGAAAAAGCGTGCTGTACAGTGTGTTCCGTCTGGGACTGCTTCCACTGATGGCTTTGGGTGTGTGCCATGTTTTGGGCGGAATGGACCCGGTGGGCATGGGGGTATCCGTAGTCATGACAGGGATGCCGGCTCCGGCAACAGCGGCCATATTTGCAGCCCGTTATGACAGTGATGCGCCCTTTGCCACTCAGCTGGTCATTCTCTCCACCCTGCTTTCCATGGTGACCATACCATGCTGGTGCTATGCCATAGGATAAAAGCAGATTCCGTTACACCCCTTTCTCTTCACAGAACCCATTGATGGCTTCCAGGAAGGCGTCTCCGTATTTTTCGTCCTTGTTCTGGCCCACGCCCATGACCTGGAGAAATTGTTCATGGGTCCGGGGCAGCTGCCGGCACATGTCCCGGAGAGTCCGGTCTCCGAATACCACAAATGGTGGCACCATAGCCTGTTCCGCCAGCTGTTTCCGGAGGGCCCGGAGCCGGGTGAACAGTTGGGCCCCCATTTCCTGGGTGAACC
The DNA here is from genome assembly GCF_003472805.1 of Acidaminococcus sp. AM05-11. Lineage (NCBI taxonomy): Bacteria > Bacillati > Bacillota > Negativicutes > Acidaminococcales > Acidaminococcaceae > Acidaminococcus > Acidaminococcus sp. AM05-11. The sequence goes on from NZ_QRMX01000030.1 coordinate 8,995, forward strand.
CTTCCGGCAGGTCCAGCTCCGGCTGGACCTTCTTCTTTTTCCGGGGGCCGGAACCCCCATCCTGGGTCCCGGCTTCTTTCCGCAGCAGCACCCGGATGGAATCGTCCTGGAGTTCCCAGATCTTTTTGGAGATCTTCAGCACCGGGTACTTGTCCCGGGTGATCAGCAGGTAGCCCTGGTCCAGCAGGTTCTGGATCATTTCCTTGATTTCCTTCAGGGAATGCTGGTGGAGGGCTCCGAACATCCGCAGCCGGGAAAGTCCGGTTTCTTCCACCCGGGTGGACCGGCTGCCGGCCAGGGCGTTGGCAATCAGGGTGATGCCGTAGGGCCGCCGGGCCTCATGGATGCATTTTACGATGCTCTTGGTCTCTTCCGTCATGTCCACATCTTCATAGTCTCCGTTACAGGTGGAACAGTGATTGCACCGGGCCGGAGCATCTTCCCCAAAGTAGTGGAGGAGGGTTTGGCGGAGGCAGCTGGTGGTCCGGCAGTAATGCTCCATGGCATAGAGCTTCCGGAGATTGGCTTCTTCCACTTCTTCCAGCACTTCATTCTGCTCCTTGTGTTCCAGGAGGAATTTCTGGATCACCACATCCTGGGGAGAGAACAGCAGGATGCATTCCGAGGGCTCTCCGTCCCGGCCAGCCCGGCCCGCTTCCTGGTAGTAGTTTTCCAGACAGGAGGGCATGTTGTAGTGGAGTACGAAGCGCACGTTGGACTTGTCGATGCCCATGCCGAAGGCGTTGGTGGCGATGATCACCGGGGCCCTGTCGTACTGGAAATCCTCCTGGGCCTTCTGGCGCTCCTCCTGGCTCATCCCTGCATGGTACCGGGCAGCCGGGATCCCTTCCAGCCGGAGCCGGTCGCACAGTTCATCCACGTTCTTCCGGGTGGAACAGTAGATGATGCCGCTGTCTTCCGGATGATCCTTCAGATACCGGAGCACCCAGGCGTCCTTGTCCCGGGGATGTTCTACCCCGAAATACAGATTGCTCCGGTCGAAGCCGGTGACCAGGATCTGGGGATCCCGCAGTTCCAGGCTCTGGAGGATGTCATCCCGGACCTGCTCCGTGGCCGTGGCGGTAAAGGCTCCCACCACCGGTCTTGCCGGCAGGAATTCCAGGAAATCCAGGATCCGGGTGTAGCTGGGCCGGAAATCCTGTCCCCACTGGGAAATACAGTGAGCTTCGTCCACTGCCACCATGGAAATGGCAGCCTCTTTGGCGAAATCCCGGAACAGTTCCGTCTCCAGCCGTTCCGGGGCCACGTAGATCAGCTTGTAGGCACCGGCCCGGGCCTGGTCCAGGGTGGCGTAGAATTCCCGTCCGGACAGGGAACTGTTGATGTAAGCGGCCTGGATCCCGGCGGTTTCCAGAGCCTGGACCTGGTCCTGCATCAGGGAGATCAGGGGAGAAATTACCAGGGTGATCCCGGGGAGCAGCAGGGCGGGGATCTGGTAGCACAGGGATTTGCCGGCGCCGGTGGGCATGATGCCCAGCACGTCCCGGCCCTGGAGCAGGGCATCAATCAGGGATTCCTGACCGGGGCGGAAGGAAGTGTATCCAAAATACTTTTTCAGTGCAGATAGTTTGTCCATGCTGGGAAAAGGCCTCCTTCAGAAAAAATCAAACGGCTGTTTGTTTCAATCATAACGAAAACTCCAGAAAAAAGCAAGGACACCTCATGGACGATTAATTGTATACAAAATACAAAAAAATAAACAGTTATTTCTGAATCGTGCTATAATACAAATCGTAAAGGGTTCACTAGATACTATTTTTAGGAGGCGTTACAAATGAGTTTGTTTGAAATGGCAAAGATTCCTATGGAAAAGGCTAGTAAGCTGATCAATCTGGATCCCAACGCTGAGGCAGTCATCTCCCAGCCTGAACGGACCCTGGAAGTCAGCATCCCTGTAAAGATGGATGATGGCCACGTGGAAGTATTCACCGGCTACCGTTCTCAGAACAGCACCGTGCTTGGGCCTGCCAAAGGCGGCGTACGTTACCATCAGAACGTATCCATGGATGAAGTAAAGACCCTGGGCTTCTGGATGACCACCAAATGCGCCATCGCTGGTCTGCCTTACGGCGGCGGCAAAGGCGGCATCATTGTGGATCCCCGGAAAGTATCCAAGACTGAACTGGAAAAGATCACCCGTGGGTACATCGACAAGATTGCTCCGGTAATCGGCGAAAAGAAAGATATCCCGGCTCCTGACGTGAACACCAACGCCCAGATCATGGCCTGGATGTGCGATGAATTCTCCAAGATCAACTGCCAGTTCGCTCCTGGTTTCATCACCGGGAAAGCCATCTGCATGGGCGGTTCTCAGGGCCGTACCTCTGCAACGGGCCGTGGTGTAATCACCGCTACTCTGGAACTGCTGAAGAGAGAAGGAGTTAAACCGGAAGACGCTACTCTGGCTATCCAGGGCTTCGGTAACGTAGGTTCCTGGACCGCTAAATGCGCAGCCGACAAAGGCCTGAAGATCGTAGCTCTGAGCGATATCAGCGGCGGGATCTATGATGCCAACGGCTTCGATCCGTACAAAGTGGAAGAATATGCCAAGAACAACGGCGGCTTGATTAAAGGGTATCCTGGCGCTACCCCGATCAGCAACGAAGAAGTGCTGGAACAGGATGTAACCGTACTGATCCCGGCTGCTCTGGAACTGCAGATCACTGCCAAGAATGCTGACAAGATCAAAGCAAAAATGATCGTGGAAGCAGCCAACGGGCCGACCGATGCAGAAGCAGACGTCATCCTGGAAAAGAGAGGCATCCCTGTAGTGCCTGACGTGCTGGCCAACGGCGGCGGCGTAACCGTATCCTACTTCGAATGGGTACAGAACCTGTACAGATACTTCTGGACGGAAGAAGAAGTCGTCGACAGACAGGAACAGATGATGGTGAAGGCATTCGGCAACGTATATGACGCAGCCAAGAAATACAACACCACCATGCGTGTAGGCGCCTACATCGTAGCTCTGAACGCTCTGGTAGAACCTCTGAAACTGAGAGGCATTATCTAATAGAACCCTACAAACGGAGCTTGTGCCCAACGGGCACACAGCAAAACACCCCGGACAGTGGCTGTCCGGGGTGTTTTGCTGTATTTCTGCAGACGGGCGGCTCTGGCGACATTTTGCCAGAGGCAAAAGTCTTGAACCGCCCCTACGGATTCGGCTTATCCATTTCAAAAATTTGCCTGTAAATTTTTCGTTGACTGTAGGCTGGTGACTGCTGACTAGTGACTGGAAGGGGGTATTCACACCTCCCTCGGATACACCGTCAAAAAATGGTTCTGGGCGTCTTTCAGGGCGGCAATCACCGCCTTCTGGGACAGGGCCAGGAACCGGCTGCGGAGTTCTTCCACCATCCAGTCCATGTCCTTCAGCAGGTTTTTCCCGATCAGGATGTCCTGGAGAAAGGCGATGGTGTCCGCCATGATCATGTTGGCGCTGCAGTGGAGGATCAGGCCGGTGTCCCGCTGGATCACCAGGCTCAGGGTGAAGGTGCCGTACAGGGTATTGATCACATCTTCCCGGGATACTTTGGCCACCCCGGTGACAAAAATGGAATCAGAAGGATAGTGTTTGTCCATAGAGGAAAGCTCCTTTGCAATGAATTGATTTTAGGGTATCACAAAAAGCCGGCAGGGGTCAATGACAGGACGAAAAATTCACAAAATTCTGTTGCACTGCTGACGGGAATATGCTATATTAAACGTGTTATGAAAGTATAAGACAACTGGATAAATCCTTATGGATCTGGGAACAGTTTCCCCTGTTTCTGACCGTCTGTAAGGCCTGGATCGGCAGTCCTTCCCCATGGGACTGTCTGTTCAGGCCTTTTTTTGTTTGAGTTCAGGAGGTAAAGTATCATGATGCAGGCAAAGCAACCCATTGGCGTAATCGATTCCGGCGTAGGCGGGCTCACCGTCCTGAAATGGCTCCAGGCCAAGCTGCCCCACGAAGATTTCATCTTCATCGGGGATACGGCCCGGACCCCTTATGGCAACCGGCCCCGGGAAGAAATCACCCGTTTTGTAGGAGAGATGACCGACTGGCTGGACAAACGGCACATCAAACAGCTGGTGGTGGCCTGCAATACCATTACGGTGCTGGGGCTGGACGTGATCAAGGGGAACCATTCCTTTGACGTGATCGGCATGGCCAAAGGCGCCCGGATGGTCCCGGGAGTGACGAAGAACAACCGGGTGGGCTTTTTTGCCACGGATTTCACCGTATCCACCGGGGCCCACAAACGGGAAATCCAGCGGATCAGCCCGGAAATTCAGGTATTCGGACAGGGGTGTCCCAAGTTCGTGCCGCTGATCGAAGGAGAGAAATTCGGCACGCCGGAACTGAAGGCGGCCATCCACGAATATGCGGACAAGCTCCGGGAACATCATGTGGATACGGTACTTCTGTCCTGCACCCATTATCCCTTTGTCCGGAAGGAAATCGAAGAGGAATTCGGTCCGGAAGTGACCATCCTGGATCCGGCGGAACGGACCGCCCAGGATGCTCTGGAAAACCTGGAAAAACGGGGGCTGGCACGGACGGATGGCCTGGGCCGGGCGGAAGTGTGCTTTACCGCCGACCTGGAACGGGGACGGCGGCTGGCGGCCCGGATGCTGGATCTGAGCAAGTGCAGCTTCCATCTGATCGATTTGAAAAAAGATCCGGAACAACCGGAAAAAGAAGGAAAAACGGCGTGAAAGAGGGGGTGCTGCACGTTGCGTGCAACACCCCCTCTTTAAATCACCGCTGCAGTACGATTTCAATGAAGATGGGCAGGGACATGGCAAAAACCGCCCATCTGCTTTTGTATTCCTTCATGACAATCAGGATCCTCCATACAGTGTAACTATTGATTCAGGTATTTTTTATGCTAGCACAGGGACAGAGTCATGACAAGAAAAAAGAAAATAGTCGGGGAATGTGGAATTTTTAGAAATGTTCGTATATAATAAAAAGAAATGAAATAATCATTATCAGGCGGGGAGTGAAAAATTATGGAAAACAAAGAACGGCGGGATACCATCCTGGCCATGCTCCGAAAAGCCGACAAACCGGTGACCGGAACGGACATGGCCAGGGTATGCCAGGTAAGCCGTCAGATCATCGTAGGAGACATTGCCCTGCTGCGGGCCAGCGGAACCCCCATCATTTCCACCCCTCGAGGCTATCAGCTCCAGGAGTTCCGGAAACAAGGGGTGCAGGAATCCTTCCTGTGCCGCCATGGGGCGGACCAGGTGGAGGCGGAACTGAACGCCATTGTGGATAACGGGGGAGTTGTCCACAATGTGGTTGTGGAACATGAGGTATACGGCTTCATGGAAGGGGAGCTGAACCTCCGGTCCCGGAGAGACGTGCAGCTGTACATCCAGCGGATGAAGGAGACAAAGGCACCGCTGCTGTCCACCATGTCCAACGGAATCCACACCCATCTGGTGGAAACCAACACCGAAGAAGAAATGGAAGCCATCCGCAAAGCCCTGGAGAAACTGGGGGTGCTGGTGGAATAAGCAAAAAGGCTGCTGCCCGTGTGAAACCCGCACACGGGCAGCAGCCTTTTTGTCAGCGGTCAATGGTCAAAGGGGCTGTTGCTCAGGCAACGGCCCCTTTTGCATCCAGCACCATCCCTACCAGGATGATGGCGAAGCCGGCAAGGACCATGGGACCCGGGTACTGGTGGAGGAACAGGGCCACCCACAAAGGTCCCAGGATCATTTCCCACAGGGCCAGCACCGAAGCTTTCCGGGCGGGGATTTTCTGGACTCCCAGGTTGAAGAATCCGTAGCCCCCGGCCACCTGGACCACCCCCAGGATCAGCATCAGCCCCCATTCCTGGCCGTTCATGGCCGGCAGGGCAGCCCGGGCGGTGGGGAACAGGAGAAAGACCGCCAGGGCGGTGAACAGGTTCCCGATAGCGGTAATCCCCAGAGCATTGGTCCGGGTGGCTTTCTTGGAGGCCAGGCTCATGCCTGCAAAGAAAATCCCTTCCGTGAGGGCAATCAGGTTCCCCAGAGGATGGGAATCCCCGCTGCCTCCGGAGAGCATGAAGCACAGGACCCCGGCCATGATCACCGCTACCGGCAGGAAGGCCCGGCGGCTGAAATACCGGGTCTGGAACCAGTACAGCAGGAACAGCCAGATGGTGGCGGTGTACTGCATGCCGATGGCAATGGCGGCGGAAGTCAGGGACAGGGAAACAATCACGCTGAGACACAGGGCACAGTAGGCCAGGACATAAGCCAAGAGGTACCGGTTCCAGGCGATTTCCCGGGGCCGCACAAAAGGCAGCAGCACCAGCCCGGCGATCAGGGACCGGAGTCCGCAGATCAGGAAGGGGTCCAGGGTCAGATACTTCACCAGAGGGGAATTCAGGCTCCAGCAGACAGCTCCCAGAAGGACCAGGGCGCTGCCGGACAGGGCAGGGAGACGGGGCATGGGGATACCCTCCTTTCCAATGAGGAAAAATTCGTACTTGACGTTTAATCACGATTAAAATATAATCATGATTAGAAATCAGCTATATTATAAAAGCGGCCTGAAAAATTGTCAACCATCTTCCCGGAACGGGAATCAGGATCAGCAGTCAGGAGGTGCCCTGCCCCATATGGAAAACCAAAATCAGGAAACCCAAAAACAACAGCGAAAGGAACTGACTCTCCGGCAGAAGCGGAACATGATGTATTTTGTGGAAGCTACGGAGAAAATCCTCAAGGAAGAGGGAATCCCCGGAGTGACCATCCGGTGGATCGCCGCCGAGGCCGGGTACAACAGTGCCACCCTCTACAACTATTTCCAGGACCTGGACGAACTGATCCTGTTCGGATCGGTGTGCTTCCTCCGGGATTACCTGCTGAGCCTGGCCAGGCACCTGGAACCGGAGATGACTGCCCTGGAACGGTACCGGACCATCTACCGGTGCTTCAATGAAAGAGCCTTCCGGTTCCCGGAGATCTTCTACAACATGTTCTTTGGCCGGTACAGCGCCAAACTGGGCCATGTGATCCAGGTCTATTATCTGGACCTGTTCCCGGAAGAACTCCAGGGACTGCCGGCGGATGTCCGGGAAATGGTGGTCCGGGGCACCCTGGTGGAACGGGATCAGGTAATGATGAAGAGCCTGGTGGAAGAAGGGTATGTGGCCGGAAACCGGGCTTCGGAAACCCTGGAAATCATCGTGGCTCTCCATGGCAGCTACATCCACCGGGCCTGCCTTTTGGGCAGCAGCCTGGACCGGCCCCTTCTGGAAAAGCAGTTCCTGCACATTTTCGACTATGTCCTGGCAGCAGCCAGACCCGGGGAATCCACCCGGGGCAACCGTAATCATACAGTCTAAAAAAGGAGTGGTACAAAATGGCGGAAGAAAAGAAAAAAGGCTTCAAGCTCCATGCTCTGAACCCCATGGTCCTTCTGGGCATCATCATGTTCCTGGCTTTCCTGGCCTCTTACATCGTCCCGGCCGGGGAATACAGCCGGGTGATGAACCCCGTCCTCAACAAGGAAGTGGTGGATCCCGCCACCTTCCATTACATCCAGCAACAGCCGGTGAGCCCCTTCTATCTGTTCCAGTCCCTGACCCTGGGACTCCAGAACGCAGCGGAAATCATTTCTTTCCTGTTCATCATCGGGGGCATGTTTGCCATTATGGACGCTACCGGAGCCATTAACGCCGGACTGTCCAATGTGGTGGAAAAAATGAAGGGCCGGGAACTGATGATGATCCCGGTGTGCATGGTGCTTTTCAGCCTGCTGTCCGCCTTTGCCGGCTGTTTTGAAGAATTCCTGGCCTTCACCCCTCTGGTGATCGGGGTTTCCGTGGCCATGGGGTTCGATTCCCTCACCGCCATTGCCATTGTGTTCTGTGCGGCGCCGGTGGGGTATGCGGGAGCCATGACCAACCCCTTTACCATCGGGGTGGCCCAGGGCATTTGCGGTCTGCCCATGTTTTCCGGTATGGGACTCCGGGCTGTGCTGTTTGTGGTGATGAACATCGTAACCATTCCCTATGTGATGTGGTATGCCAACAAAGTCCGGAAGAATCCGGAACTGAGTACGGTCCGGGAAGAAGACCTGCTATACAACAGCCATCTGAAACTCCAGGAAACTCCAGTGATCACCCTCCGGCACAAACTGGTGCTGGTGCTGTTTGTGGCCACCATCGGTGCCGTGGTCCTGGGCGTACTGAAATTTGACTTCTACATCAACGAAATGGCCGGGCTGTTCCTGGTGTGCGGGATCCTGGCCGGGATCATCGGGGGCCTGTCCTCCGGGGAAATCGCCGATGCTTTCCTGGCCGGCTGCAGCAACATGCTGTTCGCCAACCTGGTCATCGGCATGTGCAACGCGGCGGTGCTGATCATGCAGAACGCCCATATTATGGATACGGTGATCCACTACATGGCCAGCCTGCTGAACGGGCTGCCGCCCACCCTCAGTGCCTGCGGCATGTTCATCGTCCAGGATCTGTTCAACGTGCTGGTGCCTTCCGGCAGCGGCAAGGCGGCCATTACCATGCCTCTGTTTGCCCCGCTGGCGGATCTCATCGGGGTCACCCGGCAGACGGCTGTGCTGGCCTTCCAGATGGGGGATGCCTTTACCAACGTGTTTGCTCCCACCAGTGGGGAAGTGGTGGCCGCCTGTGCCATGGCCCACATCTCCTTCGGGAAATGGTTCCGCTGGCTGGCGCCTCTCTTTGCCATCTGGTGCGTGGTGGCCATGGTGTTCATGGTGATCGCCGTCCAGATCCACTATGGTCCGTTCTGACAAGGAGGCAGTATGATGGAAAAAGAAAATTTCGGCAGCCTGGAAGAACTGCTCCGGCATCCGGTGTTCCGGCACTTTGCCCGAATCTGCCAGATCCCTCACCCTTCCTTTAAGGAAAAGGCCCTCAGCGATGCCCTGTTCCAGTGGGCCCGGGAAAAAGGCTATGCTGTCCGTCAGGATGAATGGAACAATGTGCTGCTGCGGAAGCTGGCTTCTCCCGGGTATGAAAACCGGCCGGGGGTCATGCTCCAGGCCCATCTGGACATGGTCTGCCAGAAGGCAAAGGGGGTGGAACACGACTTCCTGCAGGATCCCATCCATCTGGAACTGGAGGGGGATATCCTGTCCACCGGAGGGCGGACCACCCTGGGGGCCGATGACGGCATCGGGGTGGCGCTGGCTCTGGCCCTTTTGGAAGACGGGTCCTTTGCCCATCCGGAACTGGAAGTGCTGCTGACCACCGCCGAGGAAGAAGACCTTAGCGGGGCCCAGAATGTGGACGCCAGTGATTTCCGGTCCCATTACCTGGTGAACATCGACAATGCGGTGGAACGCCATTCGGTAACCGGCAGCTGCGGAGGCTTCGGGGTGAACTTCCACCTGCCGGTGACCTGGGAAGCGGTGCCGGAAGGGGCCCGGTTCTTCCATCTGAAGGTGGAAGGGCTCCAGGGAGGCCATTCAGGGGAAGACATCCACCGGGGCCGGGGAAACGCCAATATTTTCCTGATCCGGATGCTCCTGTCCGCCCGGAAAGAAATGCCCCTCCGGCTGTCTTCCCTTCATGGAGGCACCTTCCGACTGGCCATTCCCCGGGATGGGGAAGCGGTGGTGCTGGTGCCCCGGGGCAAGGAAGAAGCCTTCCTCCAGGCGGTGAACGCTGCAGCGGAAGAACTGCGCCGGGAATACAAGGCCGTGGCTGCCAATCTGAAGATTTCCGTGGAAGAGACCCAGGGACCGGACAACGGACTGGTGGTGTCCCGGGAAGTGACGGACAAGTTCATCCAGGTGCTGGTGCTGTCTCCCAACGGAATCTCGGAAATGAATGCCGCCGTGCCCGGGGTGGTCCAAAGCTCCGACAACCTGGGAGAAATCCGTCTGGAACGGGAACAGAACCGGCTGGTGGTGGTCTACGAGATCCGCACCTCCTTCCGGTCCAAGGCGGAATACATCTGGGATAAAATCCATCTCCTGGCCCAGATGGTGGGGGGGACCTGCGAGAAATTCGCCGCCTATCCCGGCTGGCCCCATGATCCGGATTCCCGGCTGACGCCCCTGGTCCAGCAGGTGTATGAGGAAACCTTTGGAGAAAAAATGGACGCCACTCCCATCCATTCCGGCCTAGAGTGCGGATGCCTGATCGAGAAGAAACCGGACCTGGACGCCATCTCCCTGGGCCCCGACTGCTGGGACCTCCATTCTCCCCAGGAAAGGCTCAGCGTAAAGAGCACCATCAGGATGTATGAGTTTTTGAAGAAGCTTCTGGAACAAATTGCATAAAAAATGGGTGCTGCCCGTGTGTTTTTTCACACGGGCAGCACCCATTTTTGTCAGTGGTCAATGGTCAGCGGCTGCTTTTTCCACGGCTGCCGGCAGGGTCACGTCTTTGCCCTGCTGGTAGTCGAACTGGAAGGCGAAGACCAGGGTGGAGCTTCCCAGCAGGCTGGTGAACATCTGCTGCTGCTCCGGGGTGATCTTTTTGGCCTTGGCGGCGGCATCCAGGATATAACCGCCGGTGGTCTGGAGCACCGGGGTCATGTCCATGCCCAGCCGTTTCACCCGCCAGGTTTTTTTATCCAGCACCACTGTGTAGGGCACGTCCTTTACCTGGGCCACCAGGGACTGGATCTGTTCTGCATCCTTCTGCTTTTTGAATTCCGGATCCTGGGCCAGCTTATTGGCCAGCTTCTGGCCGTCCAGGGTGAATTCCAGGGTCTTTTCCCGGCTGGTTTCCTTGGTTACCTTGGCGGAAGACAGGTACTCCAGCAGTTCCTTTTCGGCTTTTTTGCTGTCCGGATTGGGCAGGAGAGGCAGGGTGTAGGGACGGACACTTTTGGCCCAGCCTTTGCCGCTGTTGATGTACTGGGTCAGCTGGCCTTTTTCCGCAAAGAAATAGGCGTCAATGGGCTGGCTGGCGGTCTGCTGGCCGGTGAGCAGGGTCAGCTCCCCGGTGCCGTGGAGATCTCCGCTGAGCTTTTCTATCCGGGTATTCTTTTTGTCGGTTTCTTCCACTCCGTTCCCGGTAAGGGACAGGTTCCCCACTCCGATGGGGCTGAACAGGGTGCCCTTCATTTCGTACTGGATGTATTTTTCCTTGGCCATGACGCTCTGGACACGGACCATGTCTTTTACCACAGCCTTGTCTACGGGAGAAGCAGCCTGGGCCAGGGAGCCGGCGGAAAGCACCAGCAGCAGGGACAGGCCTGCTGCACGGATTTTCGATAACAATGCCATAAAAAAAGCCTCCTTTTCAGATCAACGTCTGTTTGTTCCTTATTCTATCTTCTTAGGATGTCACATTCAAGGAGGAAAGTCAAAGGAAAAAGTTTTGAACTTTTCGGGAAGAACCGGTGCGAAGGCCGGGGGATATGGTATCATGACAGCAGATAACTGGAAAAGGAGAGGATACCATGAACAACGAAGTACTGGAAGCCATGCAGCTCCGCAGGAGCATCCGCAGTTTCAAACCGGACCCGGTGCCGGAAACCGATCTTCAGGAAATCATCAAGGCAGGGCTCTATGCCCCCAGCGGCAGAGGCAGCCAGGATACCATCATCCTGGCCATTACCAACCCGGCCATGGTGAAGCGGCTGAGCCGGCTGAACTGTGAAATCGGCGGCTGGGCTCCGGATTTCGATCCTTTTTACGGGGCACCGGCTGTGCTCATCGTACTGGCGGACAAGACGAAGCCCACGGAAGTGTATGACGGGTCCCTGGTCATGGGGAATCTGATGCTGGCCGCCCATTCTCTGGGCCTGGGCAGCTGCTGGATCCATCGGGCCAAGGAAGAATTCGAACGGCCGGAAGGCAAAGCCCTGCTGAAAACCCTGGGTATCACCGGCGAATGGGAAGGCATCGGCCACTGCGCAGTGGGCTATGTAAAGGGAGATATCCCTATCGCCCCCCTGCGGAAGGAACATCGGGTGTATTGGATGAAATAAGGAGCATATTGCAGAGGCAATATGCTCCGGTCGCGGGTCGCGACAAAAGGGGTGCTGCGTCAGCAGCACCCCTTTTAAAATACTTCCGATTCCGCAGTCCTCTGGTAATTCTTCTCCAGCATGGCTTTGTGGGAGAGAAAGCGGGGATCGTCGAAATATTTGGCTCCTTTGGGACAGTATTTGATGCAGGCCTGGCATTTGATGCAGATGCCGGGGACTTCATCGGTGTTTTCCGGATTGATGGACCCCATGGGACACACCTGGGCGCATTTGCCGCAGTGATCGCATTTGGCCAGGTCCGTTTGGGGCTTGGCTTTCAGGAACTTGGCAGGCTGGCCGTCTTCTCCCAGAGGGATGTAGTAGGGGGCCACCGGGGCGTCTCCGTTGATGCTCACTCTTTCCAGAGGCTCTCCGCTCCGGAGTTTTCCTTCCACCCGGTCCAGCAGTTCCTGGAATTTTTCTTTGTCCTGAACTGTGGGATGATCCCGGCCGATAGCGGCAAAGGCGTGGGGAGCGGCAAAGGCACCGGCAGCGAACACCCGGAAATCCTTCTTTTCCAGTTCATCCCGAAGTTCCGTCAGAGAGCTGTCGTAACTCCGGTTGCCGAAGGTCACCAGGGCCACAGCCGGGGTCTTGTTTTCCGGATCTCCGGAAAACAGCTGCTGGACAAAGGGCAGGGCTTTGTTGGGAATCCGGCCGGCATAGGTGGGCATCCCGAAGATCACCAGGGTGGCGGGACCGAAGGTATGGAGAGTCTGCTGATCCTGGGGCAGGGTGAAGGAATGATGGGACAGGGTGACCCCTTCTGCCTGGAAACGGCGGGCCAGCTGTTCCCCGAATTCCCGGACCAGGGCTTCCGTCTGACCGGTGGGACTGAAAGAAATGGCGGCAATATGGGTAATCAAGAACAAGACCTCCCTAAAGAACTGAATTTTCAGCCAATGGATTTTCTTTTTATCATACCCTATTTTCAGGAGAAAAGCCAGTGCCAGGGCCTTCCTTTCAAAAAATTTGCTACCGGTCCCGGAAATGGCCTACGTTGAGGATAGTAATTTTTCTTGTAAAATGATAGTACTGTTGAAACAGCATGCCGTAAAAATGACTCGTAGCCAGTACCATCTTTCTCCAGTATTTGAACATCCCCAGTGTTTGTATTAATTGAAATACGCCCATAGGAATTATGGTTTTCTCCAATGGTGGTGTATTTATAAATTGCAATGCTGTTTGTCATTTTTTCCAATAAAAGTTCTATCATTTTTCTATCCTCCCTCCTAATATTTGCTAATCACCTTGAGTTTACCCCAAATATTTTTCAAACGCAACTGCTTGCAGCTCTCCTGATAGTAAGGATTGTAACCGGCTTCACGCCCCTCTCAGTCCAGCCAGCACAGCATCCGTAAACCCATCCATCAGATCATCCAGATCGGCGGCATTGTTGATGTCCCCGTAGTTATTGAACGTGGTGTTCATTTCCCGGCTGTCCGTGGATTCGCTGGAATTTGTGAGGCCTTCGGCAATGCTGTCAAACACCGCCCGGTTGAGAGGCAGGGCCACTTCATCCCCGGCATCCCCCAGGACCCCGACCAGAGGTCTGGTGAAATATCCGCCTTTGGCATAATGGGGTGTCTTGCTTCCTGCACCGGCGGTTCCTGCTGCACTGTTAGTGGCGGCTGCCGCCATCCCGATGCCCACTGCTGCAGAAGTCCCTCCGGCCAAAAGGCCCGTGGCCACAGGTCCCGCAGACGGGTCGATGACCAGTTTCAGCCAGGCCGCAGGAGCCAGAGCCCCGGCGGCTGCCGTTCCCTGGGCTGCCGTCTTGGCGGCACTGGCCGCATTGAGCTTATCTCCGAAGAGGGCCGTCACCAGCATCCCGGACAGCATCTGGGAGAAATAGCTGGCGATTGTTTTCAGCATAGCCTTCCCCAGATTGGTGTGCTCCCCGTCAAGTAGACAGTTCCTAATAATATAAACCTCTACGCC
>NZ_QRMX01000031.1:0-20976 GCF_003472805.1 Acidaminococcus sp. AM05-11
GGGCAGTCAACGTGTGCATAGTGTCTTTTTTCGGTTTCGTATTCAACGTGGGCAGTGTTGATAGTGATACCACGTTCTCTTTCTTCAGGAGCCTTATCGATCATGTTGTAGTCCATGAACTGAGCGCCGCCGCGTTCAGCCAGAACTTTGGTGATAGCAGCAGTCAGAGTGGTCTTGCCGTGATCGACGTGACCGATGGTACCAATGTTAACATGGGGTTTGGTTCTATTGAATTTCTCTTTAGCCATTGTTATTTCCTCCTAATTGATCACAGGTCTTAGTCCTGTGCGTTTCCTTTGTTTTTAGCAGTAATTGCTTCAGCAATATTCTTAGGAACTTCTTCGTAGTGATCTACTTCCATGGAATAGTTGCCGCGGCCCTGAGTCTTGGAACGCAGGTCCGTTGCGTAACCGAACATTTCGGACAGAGGAACGAAAGCAGTGATAACTTGGGCACCGCTTCTGGCTTCCATGCCTTCGATACGGCCACGACGGGAGTTCAAGTCGCCGATTACATCACCCATGTATTCTTCAGGGATGACAACTTCGACTTTCATGTACGGTTCCAGCAGAACAGGGTTTGCTTTCTGTGCACCGGACTTGAAGCCCATAGAACCGGCAATCTTAAATGCCATTTCAGAGGAGTCGACTTCGTGGTAGGAACCGTCGTATACGGTAACGCCGATATCAACCATCGGGTAACCAGCAACAACGCCGTTTTCCATAGCTTCCTTAACACCTGCTTCAACAGGAGCAATGTATTCTTTAGGAATAGCGCCGCCCACGATCTTGTTTTCGAACTTGAAGCCTTCGCCCGGTTGCAGCGGAGTCAGTTCCAGCCAGCAATGACCATACTGACCTTTACCACCGGACTGACGAACGAACTTACCTTCGGATTTGACGCTCTTGCGAATGGTTTCTCTGTAAGCTACCTGCGGGTTGCCCACGGTGCAGTCTACGTTGAATTCTCTTCTCAGACGGTCAACAATGATATCCAAGTGCAATTCGCCCATACCGGAAATGATGGTCTGGGAGGATTCGGCATCCGTGCGAATCCGGAAGGTCGGATCTTCTTCAGCCAGTTTGCCCAGGGCAACGCCCATCTTTTCTTGGTCGGCTTTGGTTTTCGGTTCAATAGCAACAGAGATTACAGGATCAGGGAATACCATGGATTCCAGGATAATCGGTGCTTTTTCATCGCACAGGGTATCGCCGGTGCTGGTATCCTTCAGGCCTACAGCTGCTGCAATATCACCAGCGAAAACTTCTTCAATTTCCGTACGGTGATTGGAGTGCATACGCAGGATACGGCCGATTCTTTCTCTCTTGTCTTTATTGGCGTTATATACATAGGAGCCGGCGGTCAGGGTACCGGAGTACACTCTGAAGAATGCCAGACGGCCTACATACGGGTCAGTTGCAATCTTGAAGGCCAGAGCAGCGAACGGTTCAGAGTCGCTGGAAGGTCTTTCTTCTTCTTCGCCCGTTTCAGGGTTGGTGCCTTTGATGGCAGGAACATCCAGAGGAGAAGGCATGTAATCAACGATGGCATCCAGCAGGGGCTGTACGCCTTTGTTCTTGTAGGAAGAACCGCAGGTTACAGGATACAGTTTGCATTGGCAGGTCATCTTACGGATGGCGCCTTTGATTTCTTCTTCCGTCAGGTCTTCACCTTCCAGATATTTTTCCATCAGGTCATCGTCGCTTTCAGCAACAGCTTCCAGCAGGACCTGACGGTACTTCTGGGCGGTTTCAACATAGGCTTCCGGAATGGGTTCGAATTCTTCTTCCTTGCCCAGCTTGTCTCCGTAAACAATTGCCTGCATCTTTACCAGGTCGATCAGACCTTCGAAAGTATCTTCAGCACCGATAGGTACTTGAATTGCAACTGCATTTGCACCCAGGCGATCTTTCATCATTTGAATAACATTGAAGAAATCAGCGCCGGTGGTATCCATCTTATTTACATAAGCGATACGGGGTACATTGTATTCTTCCGCTTGACGCCAAACCGTTTCGGATTGGGGTTCAACGCCGCCTTTGGCGCTGAATACGGCCACGGAACCATCCAGTACACGCAGGGAACGTTCAACTTCTACGGTGAAGTCAACGTGCCCCGGGGTGTCGATGATGTTAATGGAATGGCCTTTCCAATGACAGGTCGTAGCTGCGGAAGTAATCGTAATACCACGTTCTTGTTCCTGAACCATCCAGTCCATGGTGGCAGCGCCATCGTGAACTTCACCGATCTTGTGAGTCTTGCCGGTGTAGAACAGGATACGTTCCGTGGTAGTAGTTTTACCAGCATCGATGTGAGCCATGATGCCGATGTTTCTGATTTTATCTAAGGGAAACTCTCTACCCACGAATTACTCCTCCTTAATGAATCTTACCAACGATAATGGGCAAACGCTCTGTTTGCTTCAGCCATCTTATGAGTGTCTTCACGTTTCTTAACGGAAGCGCCCGTGTTGTTTGCAGCGTCCATCAGTTCGCCGGCAACACGTTCATACATGGTTTTTTCTCCGCGCAGACGGGAATAGTTGACCAGCCAACGGATTCCCAGAGTCGTTTTGCGGTCGGCTCTTACTTCAACAGGAACCTGGTAGTTGGCACCGCCCACCCGGCGTGCTTTAACTTCCAGAACAGGCATTACGTTCTTCATGGCAGTATCGAAAACTTCCATGGGGTCCTTACCCGTCTTGGAGTGGATCAAATCAAAAGCGTCATATACGATACGCTCGGCAACACCTTTTTTACCGTCGAGCATAATTTTGTTGATGAATCTGGTCAAAAGTTTGGAACCATATACTGGATCCGGTAATACGTCTCTTTTAGTTACAGGACCTTTTCTCGGCATCTGTATTTCCTCCTTCGTTATTTATCATTCTGCGTGCCAGCCAAAATTATTTCTTAGCTGCTTTCGGGCGCTTAGCGCCATATTTGGAACGGCCCTGGTTGCGATCAGCAACACCGGCGGTATCCAATGCGCCGCGAATGATGTGATAACGAACACCGGGAAGATCCTTTACTCTGCCGCCTCTGATCAGAACAACGCTGTGTTCCTGCAGGTTATGGCCAATACCAGGAATATAGGCAGTGACTTCAATACCATTGGTCAGACGGACACGAGCAACCTTCCGCAGTGCGGAGTTAGGTTTCTTCGGAGTGGTGGTGTACACTCTCGTGCAGACACCACGTTTTTGTGGTGAATTTTTTAATGCTGGCGCCGTTGATTTTTGAGTAATTACTTGTCTACCTTTACGAACCAATTGGTTGATTGTAGGCATTCCGGCACCTCCTTTCTCGAGTATAAGATTTAATGATTATAAAAACCTTCTGCAGGGCAGAAGATTCTACCGGGTTTTGAGTACAGCGGCTACGGATGCTCCCACGTGGATGCCGCAGGCCTTGCCAAGCTCCTGCATGGTAGAGACTGTTTCCAGTCTTACGCCAGCAGCTTCGCACAGCGCCTTGATGGGCCCCGTTACATGTTCATCCGCATCCAGGGCAATCAGCGCTCCCACAGCCTGACCTCTGGCTATGGCTTTCTGGGACTGCTTCACACCAACAACAACGGGCGAGCCGTTTTTCACGTCTGCGAGAAACAATTTCACACCTCCGAAAGACATAGTAACCCCTGTGACACTCGAGTATTGTAACATTCTTGACACCCCATGTCAAGAATTTTTTTCGTTTTTTATGGCCTTTTGGCACGATTTTAAGCCGCTCTTTCTTTACACAGTGCCTAGTGTATCATAAACCCTAGAAACCCGCATTTTTCCCGGGTTTTTCCTGGGACTTTTTCCCTGAAATTGGATGGAAATCGCAACAAATTTAGAACGGAAAACCTTTTTTCTTCCCCGCGGCCCCAATATTTCACAAAAAGTTTTCAAATTTATTTTTTCTGGATAACGAAAAGAGCTGCGAAAAACGCCAAGGTATTTTTCACAGCTCTCTTTGCTTGAGACAAAAGTTTTATTTCTTTAACGTATTGGCAATCAGGGCAATAAACACCAGATCGTCCTTGCCGGTGTTATACAAGGCATGGGTGCCTCCGTCCGGGCAGAAGGTTACGTCCCCGGCCTTTACGGCCACCTTCTTGTCCTCATCGGTGTATTCCCCTTCCCCTTTCAGCAGGTAGTAGGTTTCGTTGTTGCCCTCGTGCTTATGCAGGGGCACAGCGCAGCCCGGGTGCAGGGTGATTTGGGCAAACATCTCGTTGGCTCCCCCAAAAGCTGCGGGATCCATGATCACTTCCCGGATAATGGTGCCGGTACCCGGATTTTCCTTCACGACTTTTTCCAGTTTCGTATAAACTGCCATAAGAACGCCTCCCTATTTTTCCGTGGTGACTGCATACTCACTGCCGTTGGAGATAATGGTAATGTCACCGTTGTCATACGTATTATAAATCTTTGCGCCGGCGGTCTTCAACCGTTTCAGCACAGTTTTGTTGGGATATTTCCGGGTGCCCGGTTCGTTGCCGCAGCTGATTACCGCCACCATGGGCTTCACCGTTCTCAGCCAATTCATGGAGCTTGACGTATTGCTGCTGTGATGCCCCACCTTCAGCACGTCGCTTTTCAGTTCCTTGGCATCGTACAGGCTCATAATCTTGGCTTCCGTCTGGGTGTAGGCATCTCCGGTGAACATCATGGTGAAATCCTGATAGGTAAAGCGCATGACCATACTGTTGGGATTCACGTTGGTATCCCCGGGCACCGTTAGATGGTCCTTCTCCGGCCAAAAGACCTTAAAGGAAGCCCCGTTCTTCAGGGGAATATCCATGGGCGCCGTCACCAGCACTGCGTCAATGTGCTTATCCTCAATGAGCTTCTTGACCTTTTTCATCAGCCCCGACTGGGGATTGACCACATTGGTGTAGTACACATGCTCCACGTGGAGGCTGTTCAGAATGGCCACCGCCCCGCCAATATGGTCCTTGTGGGGGTGGGTCAGGAACAGGCCATCAAGAGAATTCACACCCAGTTTCCGCAGCCGGGCCACCAGGGTATTGCCGTCCTCAAACAGCCCCGTATCCACCAGGTAATTCTTCTTGTCCACCTGAATCAAGATGCTGTCCGCCTTCCCCACGCTGAGCATGGTGATTTTTAACGGTCCATCTACCTTTTGAACCAGGGTGGCCTCGTGAGCCGGAGGCTTAATGGGCGTTACCGCCTGGGTTCCCGCCTTAGGGCTGGGACTGGGTTTACTGCCCGTCCCCTGGCTCAGACCGCAGCCCGCCAGCAAAAATTGCAGGGCCAGCAGCAGGCTGGCCACCTTACCCCAAATTCCGTGCCATTTTTTCATCAATTTCGCTCCTTTCTGCCAAAAACGCCGCAGCAATCAAAGACGACTGCTCCGGCGTTTTTGTTTTACCAATTTTTTGCTGGTTTTCCATACCTTGGCCAGACCGGACACCAAAAGGATGCCAATGGCAATGGCCGTAGCATCCAGGGCCGCTCCGATAAAGGTATGCATCCCCATGCTGTAGGAATCCAGCATGGTATAGTTCATGGCCCGGTACAAAGGAAGTCCGGGCACCAGGGGAATCACCCCGGGAATGGAAAAGATAGGCACCGGCTGCCGGTACCAGCGGGCAAACACCTCGCTGCACAGGGACAGTGCCACAGTGCCGGCAAAGTTGCTGAGCATGGAGCTAAGCCCCAGCCCGCTAAGCAGCACAATATAAACCCCAAAGCCCACCATCCCTACAAAGCCGGCTTTGTACAGGCAGTTTTTGGGGCAGTCAAACAGCTTCCCGAAAGCTACGGTAGCAAAAAACGAGAAGATGGTCTTGATTACAATGGTTACAGCTAGCGGCATAGGTCCTCCTACATATACAGAACGCCCAGAACGGTAGCTATGCCAATAGCCACCCCGCCCACCAGGAAAATCGCTTCCCCGGCCCGGCAGGTGCCGCTGAGCAGATCCCCGGCCATAAAGTCCCGAATCCCGTTAGTAAAAGCCATCCCCGGCAAATAGGGCATCACGCCCCCGGCAATGGCCAATTCCATTACCGTATCCGGCAGAGCCTTGCGGAACAGTACCGCCACCAGACAGATAATAGCCCCTGCCATCGTGGTTTCCCAGAAGTTGCTGGGTTCAAAGGGAGAGACTGCCTTGACAAACGCCATGGACAAAAGAGAGCCTAAAAGGGCTGCGGTAAACTCCAAATAGCCGCCGCCCAGCACCACCGCAAAAAAGGCCCCAGCCAGCCCGGACCAAAAGATTTCCTCCCAGGCCGGCCGAGGGGGCCGGTGGAGCATTTCCTCCAGCTGGTCCATGGTTTCTTCAAAGCTCTTGTCCCAATGGGGCATGGCATAGGACATTTCATTGACTTCACTGATCAGCGTCAGATTGGTGCCCCGTTTGGTAATCCGGTACATCAGGCTGTCCCCTTCCAGGGTTTCCCGGCCCAGCATCACCAGGGACGGAGTGCAGAAGGCCGCCACATTGTTCATGCCGCCTTCGTGGCAGATGCGCAGCATGGTATCTTCCACCCGATAGGTTTCTGCCCCGCTGCACAAAAGGATTTTCCCTGCCGTCAGGGCAATCTTCAGCACCTGCTCCTTGCTCATCGCCGCCAAAGTACTTGCCATAATTGTCTCCTTTACCGCTGAAACAGTTCCGCCACTGCCGCCCGGAACCGGTTGGCCCCGCCCATGGAGGGATGGGGCACCGCCGCACAGGGCACCCCGTATTTTTCCAGGGTCCCGGCGCTTTTCCGGCCGATGGCAATCACCTGCATCCCCGGCACCAGGTCCAGCAGCATCCGGGCAAATACAATGCCCTGGTCCAATTCCGGCCCTGTGGGGGTCCGGTTGGTCAAAATGCCGCTGGGCTTATAGGGATGAAAAGGATAAATATTCCAAAGAATGGTCTGGAAGGAGGCCAGCTGCTGATGGGCCAGCTCCCCCCACATAATGGTGGCAGTGGGTTCGTTGAACCCCTGCTCCTTCTGTTTTTTGTTTAAAAGCGGACTTTCCGGATTGCTGGTCCGCCGGTAGTCCCAATCTCCCAGCACCACCTCCGGCCGTACGTCCGGATGGTGGCCCAAAAGGATCCGCTCGCTGGTCATGGCCATGCCGGAAAAATGGCCTCCCTGGTAACCCAGGCCTTCGGCAATAAACAGATAGCGGGCCTCCTGCCGCAGTTCCAGGTACCGTTTCAGGTTGGCCGCCCGGATAAGCGGCGCCTGGGGCCCAATATCACAGGAAGGATCATAGTCCGCCCAGGGATTGAAGCTGGTTTCTGAGTGCACCTGCTGCAGGGCTGCAATAAATTCTTTAATGGTCATTCTAACGACTCCATGAGGGCTTCCCATTTGGTCATCAGCCCGTCCAAAATCTCACTAAGTTCTTCGTATTCCTTGGCCAGTTTGGTACTGGTTTCCAAGTCCTGCTGGTTGGCCGGGTCGGCAATCTGGCCGCTGAGGACCTTCTGCAGGGCCTCATATTCCCGGATTTTCAGTTCCACCTGGGGCAGCAGCTTTTCCGCTTCTGCCGGGCTGTAGGCCGGTTTCTTCGGTTCCTCCGCCTTCGGGGCAGCAGGGACCGCCTCCCTTTGGGCAGGAGCCGGAGCCTCTTTTTTCGTTTCCTTCGGGGCAGCCGGCGCAGCCGCTGTTCCCATTCCCTGGCGTTTGGCCTTTTCTTCCTGGTAGAAATCGTAGTTGCCCTTGTAGTCCGTTACGCGGCCATTTTCCACGGCCCAAATCCGGCCGGCAATCTCATTGACCAGATAACGGTCGTGGCTGACCAGCAGCACCGTGCCGTCAAAGGTCTCCAGGGCTGCTTCCACCGCTTCCTTGGCAGCAATATCCAAATGGTTGGTGGGTTCGTCCAGGAGCAGGCAGTTGGCCCCGTCCAGTACCAGCTTGAGCAGCACCAGCCGGGCCTTTTGGCCCCCGGACAGGGTACCGATGACCTTAAACACATCGTCCCCGTGGAACAGCATGCTGCCCAAAAGCCGCCGGGTCTGTTCGTCGGTGTAGCCATATTCCGTCAGGAAGTTTTCCATAATGGTCTGCTTTTCATCCAGCCGCTCGTAGCTCTGGGAGAAGTAGCCAATCTTCACCCGGTTGCCAATCCTGGCCTCCCCTTTAAGGGGCGGCAGATCCTGAAGGATGGTCTTCAAAAGGGTGGATTTCCCGCAGCCGTTGGGGCCGATAATGGCCACCTTTTCGCCTCGGCGCAGGGTCAGGTCCACATCCTTCAGCAGCAGGGTGCCGGGATAGCCCACGTCCAGATGCTCCAGCATAATGACTTTTTCCGCGGACTCTGCCGCATGGGGCAGCCGCAGCTCAAATTCTTCTTCCTTTACCGGAGCCTCAATCCGTTCCAGCCGGTTTAGCTGGGACTGGCGGCCCCGGGCCATCTTGCTTTTGATGCCCGCCTTATAGCGGCGGATGTATTCTTCCGTTTTGGCGATATATTCCTGCTGGGCTTCGTAGGCCCGGGTCTGGGACAGCACCTGAATGGATTTCTGCTCCAGATAGGCCGAATAGTTGCCCTTGTAGCGGTGCAGGGTGCCCCCCTCCATTTCCAGGATTTCCTCGGCTACATGGTCCAGGAAGGCCCGGTCATGGGAGATCACCAGGACCCCGCCCCGAAACTCCTGCAAATATTTTTCCAGCCATTCACTCATAACAATGTCCAAGTGGTTGGTAGGTTCATCCAAGACCAATAGGTCGGGGGAGTTTACCAGGGCCGCCGCCAGCATCAGCCGGGTCTTTTGACCGCCGGACAGCTTGTCCGCCCGGTCATTCCAGGTTTCTTCCGGATACCCCAGACCTGTCAGGACCTTTTTGATATTGCTTTCGTAATGGTAACCGTCCAAATGGGCATAGCGGTTTTCCGTCCGGGCGTACTGGTCCAGGACCTGCTGCAGTTCGTCCCCCTGGGCCGTGCCCCCAGCTTCTTCCAATTCCCGCATTTTCTGCCGCAGGGCCAGGATATCCGGGCAGGCTCCCTGCATAAACTCCCAGATGGTTTCCTCCCGGAAGTCGTTGAAACCCTGCTGGACGTAGCCCAGTCGCAGTTCCCCGGCAAATTTCACCGTGCCCCCGTCGGCAAAGTCCGGTTGGAGCAGGCATCGCAGCAGGGTAGTTTTCCCGCTGCCGTTGACGCCTACTAATCCCACCTTTTCCCCTTGGCGGATGGTAAAGCTTACATTTTTAAAAATATCGTGGACGCCGAAGCTTTTCTTCAAGCCGTCCACGGTGACTAAAATATCCATACCTCTATTCTTCGTATCCGTTGGGATGCCCTTCGTGCCAGCGCCAGGCAGTGGTGACGATTTCCTGGATGGTGCTGTGGCAGGGCTGCCAATGGAGCTCCTCTTTGATTTTGGCGGAGGAAGCAATCAATTTGGCCGGATCCCCAGCCCGTCTTGCTTCTTCCTTCACGGTGAAGTCCCGGCCGGTAACCTTCTTCACGGCGTCAATGATTTCCCGGACGGAGAACCCGTTTTCCGTGCCCAGGTTGTACACCCGGCTGCTGCCGCCCTCTGCCAGATGGTTCAGGGCCAACACATGGGCAGAAGCCAGATCCTTGACGTGAATATAATCCCTCAGGCAGGTGCCGTCGGGGGTGGGATAGTCCGTACCAAAAATGGACACGCTGTCCCGCTTGCCCTGGGCTGCCTGGAGAATCAGGGGAATCAGGTGGGTTTCCGGCCGGTGGTCTTCCCCGATATTGCCGGCAAGGGCTGCGCCGGCTGCATTAAAGTAGCGCAGGGCCACGTAGTTCAGACCATAGGCACTGCTGTAGTCCGCCAGCATCTTTTCAATCATCAGTTTGGTGCGGCCATACACATTGGTGGGCTTTAAGGGCATATCCTCCGTAATAGGCACCGCTTCCGGTTCCCCATACACGGCCGCCGTAGAGGAAAATACCAGCTTGTCCACGCCTGCTTCCCGCATGGCATCCAAAAGGCCCAGGGTGCCCGCTACATTATTGTAGTAGTATTTCCCCGGGTTCACCATGGATTCCCCCACCTGGCTGCTGGCAGCAAAGTGGAGCACCCCGTCGATTTCATACTGGCCCATAATATGCTTCAGGAAAGAGAAATCGTGGATATCCCCTTCAATCAGCTGGACCGTTTCCGGCACCGCATTCACATGACCGGTGCTGAAGTTATCATAAACAAAAGGAGTATAGCCCTTCTGGACCAGCTCCTCTACCACATGGGAGCCGATGTAACCGGCTCCCCCTGTTACTAGTACGTTCAATGTATTTCCTCCTATACCCGTTTGCCGCCAATCAGGTCCAGCATTTCCCGGGTCTTTTGTTTCAGCAGCTGTCCATCGCCCCGGGTTTCCACGTTCAGGCGGACCACCGGTTCGGTGTTGGATTTGCGCAGGTTGAAGCGCCATTCATTGTAGACCACGCTCAGGCCGTCCATCCGGTCTTGGATGCCGGACTTGAACCGGGCGGATAGGCTTTCCAGCACCTGGTCGGCGTCTTCCACCTCCAGGTTGATTTCCCCGCTGCAGGGATATTCCTGGATCCGCTGGTCCACCAGCTGGGACAGAGGCTGACCGGAACTGGAAATCAGGGCAATCACCAAAAGCCAGGGAATCATCCCGCTGTCGCAGTAGGAGAAATCCCGGAAATAGTGGTGGGCGCTCATTTCTCCGCCGTACAAGACCCCTTCCCGGCGCATGCATTCCTTGATGAAGGCGTGTCCGCTCTTGCAGCGCACCGGCTTGCCGTCAAACCGGGCAATGATGTCTTCCGTATTCCAGGTAAGCCGGGGATCGTACAAGATTTTGCTGCCCGGATGCTTTTGCAGGAAGTACTGGGCCAGAAGCCCTACCAGATAGTAGCCTTCAATGAAACGGCCGTTTTCGTCAAAGAAGAAGCAGCGGTCAAAATCCCCGTCCCAGGCAATGCCCAGGTCGGCTTTCTCTGCCTTTACCGCAGCCGCCGTAGCCTGCCGGTTTTCCGGCAGCAGGGGGTTGGGCACCCCGTTGGGGAAGTTCCCATCAGGGGTATCGTTGATCATTACAAAGCGGCAGGGCAGGTGCTTGGCCAGTTCCTTAACTACAGGCCCGGCACCGCCGTTGCCCGGGTTGGCCACAATTTTCAGCGGCAGCAGCCGGGAGCTGTCGATATAGGTCAGCAGGTGGTCCACATAGCTGGGCATAATGTTGACTTCTTCGTAATCGCCCCGTTTTTCCGCCTTGGGCACCCGGGTCTCAAAATCTTCAGCGGACACCAGGTCTGCCAAATCCTTCAGCCCCGTATCCGCAGAAATGGGCCGGGAACCGGAGCGGACCAGCTTCATCCCGTTATAGTCCTTGGGATTGTGGCTGGCCGTAACCATCATGCCTCCGTCCGCTTTCAGGTGGGCGGTGGCAAAATACATCATTTCCGTGCCGCACTGGCCCAAATCCCAGACGCTGGCGCCGCCGTCCCGCATACCTTCTGCGGCAGCCTTGCTGAGGGCCGGTCCGCTGAGCCGGATATCATGGCCGATCACCAGGTGCTTGGCCTTCAGGTAAAAGGCCAGGCTCCGCCCCAGGCGGTAGGCCAGTTCTTCATTGACTTCAGTGGGCACAATGCCCCGAATATCGTACGCTTTAAATGCTTTGGTACTGATCACGTAGGTTCCTCCAATAATTCTATTTCCCGCCTTAATAATTTAAGGGAGTTGTATCCAGGGGCAATAGGTCCTGGGCCTTGCCCAAAGGCGTCCTAAGCCCCGTCCGGTTGATGATGGTCACATTGCCGTTTTTGATGACAATGTCCGTCCGCGCCAGTTCCCTAAGCACAAAGCCCAGGGCCATGACAAAGTTCAGCCGGTCTTTCTCTTCCAGGGTAAAGCCTTCGTAGTCCGGTTTGCGGGCAGCCAGGTCCTGCAAATAGCCAATTTGGTCATCGTGTTCCTGTTTCAGGGTTTCCATGGTTTTGAGCACATGGGTTACCACTTCCACCAGCCGGGCGGTCCGGGCTTCCACGTCCGCCAGCAGCAGGGACTGGGTATCGGTTTCCGTCTTGAACTTCAGGGCTTCTTCCCGGGTCATCTTGCTGCCGTCCTTGCCGGCAAAATAGCCGGGGCGCAGCACCTTGGGAAAGCCCATAATCCGTTCGATGACGCTCATTTCGTCCAGTGCCGTCACCTCGGAGGTGTACAGCGGCTGGTCCATGATTTTTTCCATCACCAGCCGGGATTCGTCCCGTTCCAGCTCATTTTGGCTGTAGGAGCTGGCAGCTCCCCCGTGCAAAGCCAAAATGGTCAGCATGCCCGTGCCTTCCGTATCCAGCTTCTGGTCCCGGATCCGGTCCACCACCCGGGCAATGCGGCGCAGTTTCCGCACGTCCTGGGGCAGCAGGTGCATATTCTTATGACTTTTGTACGTATAGTGGCCAGGAAGGTTTTCAATCTTGTCCAGAATGGCAAAAACCTCTTCATAATGATGCCAGGTATCCAGTTTCAAATGGGCCAAAGCTTCCACTTGGGGCAGCAGCTCCTCCATTTTCTTATAGAACTTGAACCGTTCCTCATTGTAGCGTTCAATGGCATTTTTCACCATGTTTTCAGAGCTGGTGGCGCTCTTGTACAGTTTTAATCCTGCCGCGCCAATTCCGGCTGCGGCCCACACAAAAATTGGTATTGCCATGCAAATCCCTCTTTTCCCGCACCTTACCCCCTGTTTGGTACAATTGTAACTGTACAAATTATAGCCCGATTTTCCTTCTGAGTCAAAACGAAAAGACATTGAAACACGTTCCCATCCGTTGTAAAATGGTATTTGTAAAAAACTACGAGGAGGATCACCCATGAAAAAATTTCTGGCCTTGGCTGCTCTTTTGGTAACGCTGCTGTCCGTGCCCCTTACCGCGGGTGCTGAAAAAAGCGGCTGGAAGAGCGACAGCTTTTCCTTTAACAAAGTAAAGGTGGTATACCTGAAGGATCTTAGCCGGCGGGATGCGGCTTTCCGGCAGGATCATCCTTCCTTCGTCCGGGATGAGGACGCAGTACGGCAAACCTATCTGAAGCTGCAGAAGGATTTGGATAAGGAAGGCGTTACCCTGTACACCAACCCGGTGATGCTGCCTGACAAAAAACTGCGCCAGACCATCAGCTTGCAGGTTATGGTCAACTACGTAGGCACGGAACCTTCCCAGTCCGCCCTCCAGGAAGCAGCTGCCCAAGCAGCCGCTGAGGAAACCGCTGCAGCGGAGGACAAGAAGGATACCAAGAAAGACAAAGAAGACAAGAAAAAGGGACCGGACGGCACAGCTTACGCCAGCGTAACCTTCCTGGCCACCAAAAACGGCGAGGCCATCTGCCAATACACCGACGCCCGTACCAGCACCAAGGAAACCTCCCAGGAGCTGCTGGAACAGA
This sequence comes from Acidaminococcus sp. AM05-11, assembly GCF_003472805.1. NCBI lineage: Bacteria > Bacillati > Bacillota > Negativicutes > Acidaminococcales > Acidaminococcaceae > Acidaminococcus > Acidaminococcus sp. AM05-11. The sequence goes on from NZ_QRMX01000031.1 coordinate 13,359, forward strand.
TTGTCCGGGAAGCGGCCGATACCCTGACTGAAAACGGCAAATAACGGCATAAAAAATAATGGTGCGCATTCCTGCGCACCATTATTTTTTTGTTTATTTCACCACTACATCGATCTGGCCATTCTTCAGCACCACTTCGATGGCATCGCCGCTCTTGATGTCCCCAGCCACAATCTTGTTGCTGACCACCGTTTCCACGGTGTGTACAATCAATCTCTTGAGCGGACGGGCACCAAAGGCAGGATCGAACCCGGTCTTGGCCAGGTAATCCACCGCCTCGTCCGAAGCCGTCAGCGTCAGTTCCATCTGGCTATGGAGCCGGTCACCCAGTTGCTTCAGAATCAGCTGCACAATGCTCTTAATCTGTTCGGGTTCCAGAGGCTTAAAGACCACAATGTCGTCCACCCGGTTCAGGAATTCAGGACGGAAGAACTTCATCAGCATATTCCGTACTTCTTCCCGGCCGATCTGGCCCTTGTTTTCCATAATCTCATGGGAACCCAGGTTGCTGGTCATGATAATCAAGGTATTCTTGAAGTCCACATTCCGGCCCTGGCCATCGGTAAGCCGGCCGTCATCCAGGACCTGCAGCAGTACGTTGAACACATCTGCGTGGGCCTTTTCGATTTCATCAAACAGCACCACGGAGTACGGATGCCGCCGCACCGCTTCCGTCAATTGGCCGCCCTCCTCGTAGCCAACATAGCCAGGAGGCGCCCCGATCAGACGGGATACCGTATGCTTCTCCATATATTCGCTCATATCAATCCGGATAATGCTCTTTTCATCATTAAAGAGCACTTCTGCCAGGGCTTTGGCCAGTTCGGTCTTGCCCACCCCGGTAGGTCCCAGGAAGATAAAGGAACCAATGGGTTTGTTGGGATCCTTGATGCCGGCCCGGGCCCGGATTACAGCTTCCGTAACAGCCTGGACAGCTTCGTCCTGGCCAATCACCCGTTTGTGCAGGATTTCTGCCAAATGGGCCAGTTTCTTCTTTTCCCCTTCCACCAGCCGGCTGACAGGGATACCGGTCCAGGTGCTGACCACCTTGGCAATATCGTCTTCGTCCACTTCTTCCTTGAGCAGGCGTTTGTCGGACTGTTCTTCCTTTTCCAGGACAGCCAGCTGTTTCTGCAATTCCGGCAGACGGCCGTATTTCAGTTCAGCCAGTTTGTTCAGGTCATAGGAACGTTCCGCTTCTTCCATTTCCTTCTTCACGTTGTCCATTTCCTTCTTGACCTGACGCACCTTGGCAATGCCGCTCTTTTCCTCTTTCCACTGGGCCATGAGCTTGTCATTGTCGGCCTTCAGCTGTTTCAGTTCCTCCTGGATTTTCTCCATTCTGTCCTTGGACTGGGGATCGTCTTCCTTGCTGAGAGCCTGTTCCTCAATCTGTAATTGCAGAATCCGGCGCCGGCTTTCGTCCAGTTCCGTAGGCATGGAGTCGATTTCCGTCCGCAGACGGGCAGCGGCTTCATCTACCAGGTCGATGGCCTTATCCGGCAGGAACCGTTCATTGATATACCGGTTGCTCAGAGTAGCAGCTGCCACCAGGGCGGAGTCCTTGATCCGCACCCCATGATGCACCTCGTACCGTTCCTTCAGCCCTCTCAGGATGGAAATGGTATCTTCCACGCTGGGTTCCTTGACCATGACAGGCTGGAACCGACGTTCCAGAGCGGAATCCTTTTCAATATATTTCCGGTATTCATTCAGGGTGGTGGCGCCAATGCAGCGCAGTTCCCCTCTGGCCAGCATGGGCTTCAGGATGTTGCCTGCGTCCATGGAGCCTTCGGAAGCCCCGGCTCCTACCACCGTGTGCAGTTCATCAATGAACATGATAATCTGACCGGCAGAATCGGAAACAATCTTCAAAATCTTTTTCAGCCGTTCCTCAAACTCGCCCCGGTACTTGGCACCGGCCACCAAAGAGGCCAGGTCCAGTGCGTACAGGGTCTTGTTCTTCAGGGATTCCGGCACATCGCCGGCTACAATCCGGCGGGCCAGGCCTTCCACAATGGCGGTCTTGCCAACGCCCGGTTCACCAATCAGTACCGGATTGTTCTTTTTCCGGCGGGACAGGATTTCAATGGTTCTCCGGATTTCATCATCCCGGCCGATGACCGGGTCCAGATTGCCTTTTTTGGCCTTGGCAGTCAGATCCTGGCCGTATTTTTCCAGGGTTTTCTTGGTTTCTTCTGCATCCTGGCCTCCCTGGTACTTGCCCACCAGGTCCCGGATGGCACTCCGGGTAATGCCGTATTTGTGGCACAGGGAAACTACTTCACTGTCCCCATCGTCACACAAAGCAGCCAGCAGGTGGGAAGGGGTCACCTCTCCCTGCCCGGCAGCCTTCTGGGCCAGAGCAAACACCCGGGCCAGGCCCGTGCTCATGCTCAGCTGATCCGTACCCTTCACGGAAGGGATCTCCTTCAGCAGGTGATCCACATCCCGGTTAAAGGCATTCTCATCCACGTGCAGGCTTTTCAGGACAAATTTGAAAAACCCGTCCGGCTGGCTGCACATGGCGGACAGCAGATGCACCGTGCTCAGCTCCTGATGGTAGTTCATCACGGCCTGCTGCTGGGCTGCCTCCAGTAAACTTTTAACTTCATCATTCAAGCGTTCTGCCTGCATATCCAACACCTCCGCAAAACTTCTTCATAGCATATTGTTATAGCACTTTTTCTGTAAACAAGCAGGAATTTTCACTTCTGCAACGAATAGAAATGTAATGGAATTATACTTTTTTTACCCGTCCACAAGGAGGACATCATGAATTCGTCCATTTATTTATACCATTTGTTTGACGTAGCCGACGAAATCAATCTGAATCTGGTAGAAGCCCTTTGGACCAGCCGGAACAAGATTGCCTCCCGTCTGCGCCTGGAGAAGGTTTCTCCCCAATCCATTACCTTTAAAGATCCGCCTGTACTGGTGGAACTGGGCAGTCACGAATTGACCCTGGCCGGCCAGGAGTACCTGACCGAAGTCAAAGCCCGGATTTTCGATATCGGGGTAGTCAGCCTGATTTTCCATCTGGATGTACCGGAAGACATCACCTATACCCAATACCGGGACCTGGCCATTGCCTTAGGAGCCCTGCCCAAGGAAGATGTCCGGGAATTTATCGATGGAGTCACCGATACCATCAAGCCCGCCTGCACCAAAATGCGTATTTCCGAGTTTGACGAGGACTTTGTGGTGTACTACTTCCGGGATCCCCTGCCCGATTGGGACTGGGCTCCCCTCATTATGAAGGAAAAAGCCAGCCTCAGCCAGGAAACCCGGGATCACGCCCTGGCCAACCGGTTCTCCTACGGTCCGGACGATGTGGTGTATCTCACCTGGGATACCGCCCTCTTGTACGATAAGACCGGCAGCATGGACCTGCCCGACCTGCTGGAATTTGCCAATGCCCAGTTCCTGGAGCTGCGCTATTACGACGCCGCCCTCAACCGGGCCATTGACCAGACCTACGCGGAAATCGACGGGGCCAGCCGTCCCGAAGGACCGGGCCGCCTGCGCACCTTCCGGCAATTGCGCCGTCACCTTTTGGAAGTTATGGCGGACATGAGCGTGCTGACGGGGAACGTGGACAACGCCCTTAGGGTTACCGAGGACATTTTCAACGCCCGGGTCTATTCCCGGTACATGTACCTGCTCCATACTTCCGTTTGGCGGGAGAACATCAACAACAAAATCAATGTGCTCCAGCGCTGCTACTCCCTCCTGAACTCCGAAATCCTCATGCACCGCTTTACCCAGCTGGGCATGGTGGGCATCGGACTTCTGGCGGTCATTGTCATTCTGCTTCTGCTTATATTCTTGTTCTAAAAAAATCACCCAGGAAGCTCTTCTCACTTCCTGGGTCTTATTGTAAACTTTAAAAGTCAAAAAGTCAAATACTTTTTTGATTTTTTGACTTTTATTTTTTTCTCCTAGCCCAAACTAATTTCAGCGTGGCGCTGGATTTCCTTACGCAGGGCCTTTCCGGCCTTCTCCGCCTTTTTCAGCTGTTTTTCCACCCCGGCGCTTTCCCAGCCTGCCGCATAGCACAGGGCAAAGCCCAGCCGGCGCACCCGCTCTTTCTGGGCGCCAGCCTGATAGGCTTCGATTTGGGCGCAGGTCCGGCAGACCTTGTACCAGGCAGCCTGGTAGGCTTTCCCGGCCTTCACCAGCTTCTTTTTGCCCAACGAGCCGGACAAAGCTTCTTCCAGCACCAAGAGGCCGCTGAGCAACGCCATATTCTCCCTGGCAGCCAAAGGGCTGGGATTGCCGCTTTCACTAAGCAGCCGGGCCTCCTGCTGCCACTTGTTCCAGTAGCGGGTCCGCAGGTCCCCCAGGTGCTGCACCTCCTGGTTTTCCACCGCCAGGGTGGACAGGTACAGCAGCTGCCACAGGCCTGCGGCGGCGGCCTGGGCATAGTACCGGCTGCCCTGTTGTTCCAGCTCCGCGCCCTGGCGTTTCAGCCATTGGGCTGCTTCCTGCAGAGGCTGGCCTTCCTGGCGAGCCAAAAGGTCTTCCAGCCGTTTTTCTTCAGGAAGGGCCTGCTGATCAAAGGGCAGCTTCAGAAGCCCTTGCAGAATCGTGTCCCCCTTTTGCCAGGAGGTACCGGAAAGAAAGTCCTCCCCCAACTGCCACAGACCCCGGCAGGCTGCCAGCTGCTCCTGATATTCTTCCAAGGAAAAACCTTCCGGGTCCCGGCGCCGCTGTTCCAGCTGATCCAGGGCTCCGCCGAGGCTGGCAGCCACAAGACCCCGCCAAGCCCCTTCCGGCGGCATTCCCGCCTCACAGCTGTACCGGGCCTGTTTTTGCCACAGCCCCCGGTCCGGGGTTAGCAGTGCCAGTCCCCGCTGGAATTTGCTGCGTTCTTCCGGCAGCAGGGGAATTTCCCGGGACAGGGCCGCCGTAAAGCGCAGCAGGTCCTTTTCCCGGCCCTTTTTGATTTCCAGCTCGATTTCCTCAATGGGTTCCGTACTGTCCCCAGCCTGGATGCTGCCCGTATCCACCGCCACTTCTACCACCGTACTCTTGGTCAGCTGAAGCAGCGCCACTTTTCGGGTAAACTCCACGGTAAATAACGGCAGCAGCTCGTCTTCCGTCAAAAGGGTCTGGAGCTTTTCATCCATTTGGGGGGCAAAGCCCACCAGCACCGGCTGCTCCTTTTCCAGCTGCACCGTATACTCCTGCCGTGCGGAGAACCCGTTCACCGTTTCTCCCCGGGTTTTCACGGTGGCTTCAAACGCCTTGCCGTTGGTCCGGCGGATCCGGTAGGCCATTCCCGTCCGGGTCAGCTTCTGGTCCCTTGTATCGTAGTATCGGTTCACCAGGGCCAGCTCATGCCGGCTGCCTGCAATCAGCTTTTCCTTTACCAGGGGAAGCTGCAGCAGTTTTTTGCGTCCCGCCGGGGTTGATACCAATTTGATTTCCTTTTCTTGTCCGTTTGCCATAAAAGCCACTCTCCTCGTCTTCTTGTACTATTGTATCATACGTAACCTGGTTGCAGAAGACATACAGCTTGACTTGATTTGTTATAATGAAACTGATTGTGCAGTATATAGAGGAGGAATTTGCATGAAGAAACCCATTGATGTTTTTGCTGCGGCAGAAACCATTTTAAAAGCCCTGCCCAAGGGCATCCTGCTTACCACCCAGGAAGGCACCAAAACCAACACCATGATTATTGGCTGGGGCAGCCTGGGCGTCAACTGGGGCAAACCCGTTTTCACTGCCTACGTCCGGGAAAGCCGGTACACCTGGCCCCTGCTGGAGCGTACCCGGGAATTTACCATTAACGTACCCACCGGCGCCCTGGACCCCAAGGTGCTGCAAATTGCCGGTTCCAAATCCGGCCGGGACCTGGACAAAATCAAGGAATTGGGCTTAACCACCGTTCCCGGAGAAAAAGTCAGCGTTCCTGCCATCAAAGAACTGCCCCTGACCCTGGAATGCAAGGTCATCTATATCCAAAAGCAGGATCTGGACCAACTCACTGATGAAGCCAGCAAAGCCAGATTCTACCCCACGGTCACCCCGGCGCTGCCCAGCGGTGACACCCAGGACACCCACTTCACCATTATGGGCGAAATCGTGGCTGCCTATCTGGAAGAATAGTTTTGCAAAGAAAAGGATGTGCCTTCGGGTGCATCCTTTTTTAGGTTAACTATTCCCGGGGCCGTTTTCAGCTTTCCTTTTTTACCATGCAGAAATGTTAAGAATTTTACACATATATGATAAAAATTGTAAACTCGTCAAAAAATTTTTTTCTGTGTTTTTTCCCTTAAAAATATTTTTATTCTTGTGTCCAATCGGTAAAAATTATGCCATATATGGAAAATATTAATAAAAATATGCACGCTTTGCATCTATATTGAGGAAAAACTGTGCTTTTCTTCGGGACTTTTGTTGATTGATAACATTTTTCGAGTATCGGCTATAAGAAATCTCTACGCTGTTTTTATTGACAATCTTCTTCTTAAAAGCTATTATTAAAATGGTTCTTGTATATATTTCAGAAACTTACGTATAATTCTTGGAAACGGAACTTCCTTAGCCGGCTTCGTTTCCCGCCGATGAGTCCAAAGGAGGGGCTACTACCATGTTAACACGAGAAGAGCTGGCCCAGCGTCTGAAAGAAATGCGGTTAAAGATCACCCCGCAGCGGCTGGAGGTATACGCAGCACTATCCGATCCTGATCGTCACCCCACTGCCATGGAAATTTATGAGGATGTAAAGCTGCAAATGCCTACGCTGAGCTTTGCAACCATTTACCAGGCGCTGAACTTTTTCTGCCGTATAGGCCTAGTCCGCATGATTGATGTGGGTGACGGCATTATGCGCTACGATGTGGATACCCGTCCGCATGCCCATATTCGCTGCGAAACCTGCGGCCGGATTTTCAATCTGGACTGGGACTACAAGAAGGCCTTTGATGATGAAGTGGCAGATAAAAGCGGCTTCCTGATCTATCGCCATCAAACGTATTTCCTGGGCCTGTGCCCGGACTGTCAAAAAGCATCCCCCAGGCAATAAGGCCTAGCGCCTTTTGCGGGGTCCGGGCTGCCAGAGCCGGCAGCCCGCCAACTTCATATTTTTTATCCATAGTATCTAAGGTTGTACAGCCTGGAACTATGGATTTTTTTCTGCGGCCCGTCTGCGGCCGCAGAAAAAAGGGGGTGTGAAATAATACTTACCCCAAAAGAAAAAACGGCTTACGAGCTCAAAAGAGTTCGCAAGTCGTTTTTTGTTCTTTATAACCGTATCTAACAAACTTCCTCAGTCAGTCCTGCGGACTGACGGCCCCTACACGCTTTGCGGCCGCATCCAAATAGCCCGACAAATTCTACAAGTGGCTGTTTGGTCAATAAGGCCCATGCGATAGCTGCCCAAGAATTGAGCCTGTAAGGCGAAAATGATTGGCTGGCAGCGAACCGCTCAGGGGCCAGTCTTAGGCCTATACGAGTCATGTGCAAAACGGGCACCGCAAAGCAGCATAGTTTGTAAATACTTGCACTACCCTAAGTCTATTACTTGACCAGTAGCGGCATAGAACGCTTCCTGCAAGCGTTGCGGCCGCATCCAAACATCCCCAAATCCTTCCAAAGGATGTTTGGT